>NZ_JBFBCE010000059.1:0-58884 GCF_040689595.1 Streptosporangium sp. NPDC051023
GACGTCGGGGACGAGATGCGCGCCTACGCGCCGAGATTCGGCGAGGCGAGTGCGAACTACGCGCTGCTGAACCGCGGCAAGCGGGCGTTCGGCGCGGACCTCAAGGATCCGGTTCAACGTCGGCGAGTTCTCGACCTGGCGCGCGAAGCGGACATCGTGATCGAGCAGTTCCGGCCCGGTGTGGCCGATCGGCTCGGCCTCGGATACGCACATCTCCTGGAGGTCAATCCGCGCGTCATCTATTGCTCGATCAGCGGATACGGCCCGGAGGGGGAGTTCGCGCACAGGGCCGGACATGACCTGAACTACCTTGCCGAGAGCGGCCTGCTGGGCGTCGTCGTGGACGGCACGGGCGCTCCCTCGCTTCCGCCGACCGTCATCGCAGACATCGCGGGAGGTACGTACCCGGCGGTCGTCAACATCCTGCTCGCGCTCCGTTCGCGCGATACGACCGGGGCGGGCTGTCACATCGAGCTGTCGATGGCCCACAACCTTCAAATGTTGTCTTACGGCTACTTCGCGTCGTACCAGGCAGGCGACGGCTGGCCGCGTCCGGGCAAGGAACTCCTGACCGGCGGAAGCCCGCGGTACCACGTCTATCCCACCAAGGACGGCCGTCACGTGGCGTGTGCGGCGCTGGAGCAGAAGTTCTGGGACCGGCTGACCGAGCTGATCGGGCTGGACCCGTCGTACCGGGACGACGTCGGACGCGAGCCCGACGTGATCGCCGCGCTCACCGCGCTCTTCGCTTCCGAGTCGGCGCAGCACTGGCGGCAGGTGTTGGGGAACGAGGACGTCTGCACGTCCGTGGTGGCGACGTTCAACGAGGCTGTCGAGAATGGCCTGCTCGACGTCGACTCACCCGTGCGGGTTGCCACGCCCACCGGCGAAGCATCGTTCGGCGCCCTGGCCATGCCCATCTCGCGAGCGCTCCGCAAGCAGCCGTCAGCCGAGCCCTACCCGGTGTTGTCGCCGCTCGTGGACGGTACGTCCTGGGCCCATCCGGGAGCAGACGCGTGAGGACCGTCATCTGCCGCGACTTCGGTCCACTGAGCTCGCTGCGCGTCGAAGAGCTGCCGGATCTCGAGCCAGGTCCGGGCGAGGTCGTCTTCGAGCTCGTCGTCGACGGGCGCATCAACGGCGCCATCGACCGCACCTTCGGGCTGGCCGAGGCCGGCGACGCACTGCAGTACGTCAAGGACGGAAAGGCGCGAGGCAAGGTCGTCATCACGACCGGCCTCGGATGACCTTTCCGGCTACAGCCAGCGGTCGCCCCTCATCTGGTCGCGACGGTTCATGAAGGGAACAGGCGATGCAGGACGCATTCGTTTACGCGTCGGTCCGCCCCCCGTTCGGAAGGTTCGGCGGCAAGGCAGCGCATGCGCTTGCTCCGCAGGAGTTCGGTCTGGCCCCCATCGAGGCTTCCAGCCGGGCGCTGGCGCGAGCGGGCATCGGCTGGTCTCACGTCGGCTGCGTCGATCGGAACCCTTGCCCGGCGACTGGTCGAGGACAACCACCGCTGGGGCATCGCCTCCATCTGCATCGGCGTCGGCCAAGGCCTGGCCGTCGTCCTCGAGAACGTGACGAATTGATCGGAGCAGCGCATTGAGTAGTCGGGTAGATCCAATCGACGAGGTTCCCGCCATCGTGGGGGTCTACGGCGGAGGACGCATGGGATCGGGAATCGCGCACGCGTTCCTGACCTCAGGCGCCACGGTGCGGGTGGTCGAGGTGTCCGACTCCGGTGCGGACGCCGCGAGGTCTCGGATCGAGGCCAGCGTGTCAACCGCCGTCAATCGCGGATCCGTCGGCGGCACCGCCGGTGAACACCTTCAAAGGCTGTCCGTGGGCTCGGATCCACGGGGACTCGCGGGCTGCGGGCTGGTGGTCGAAGCCGTTTCCGAGGAACCGGAATTGAAGGCGGATGTGCTCCGCGCCATCGAGGCCAATGCACCCTCTGCATGGATCGGCACGAACACCTCCAGCCTTTCGATATCAAAACTGGCCGAGGCCCTACACGACACGTCTGCGCTCATCGGGCTCCACTTCTTCAACCCGGTGCCGGTGAGCGACCTTGTTGAGATCGTCGTGACCGAGTCGACAAACCATGTACTTGAGCTGGCCGCTCAGAGCTGGGTGCGAGCGCTCGGCAAGTCGGCGATTGTCGTCAAGGACAGCCCGGGATTCGCCAGCAGCCGACTCGGCGTCGCCATCGCCCTGGAGGCGATGCGCATGTTCGAAGCGGGGATCGCTTCAGCCGAGGACATCGACGCGGCGATGACACTCGGCTACCGGCACCCGATGGGGCCGCTTCGAACCACCGACCTCGTAGGGCTCGACGTCCGTCTGGCCATCGCGGAACACCTCAACCGCGAGCTCGGTCCGCGGTTCGAACCGCCTTCCATCCTCCGTGAAAAGGTCGCCTCAGGGCACCTCGGCCGAAAGACAGGCCGCGGCTTCTACGACTGGTGAGCACTTCGCCGCGCGACCGGCGGACTGACGGAGGCTGCGTCCACGGACGTGGTGTACGAATTACCGGGAAAACGGCGAGAGCCCGCCCGATCAAGCCGATCGGACGGGATCTCGGCAACTTCCCTCAGGCCGTACAGAACACTCAGATCGCGATTACCGCACCCGGCATATGATCACCCGCGCCGCAGCGGTTATGGAGCGGTATCCATCGCGAAATCTGAGTCAGATCTCGATTCAGCGCGTCATAACCATCACACAGCCCTGAGGTGGAAACACCCGGCTTTCCAATGTCCGCGAGGATCATTATTTTGGGCAGTGATGGAACACGTCGCCGCTCACGATGCGCTGCCAGGTGATCCGGGCCGGATCGGGCCCTACACCATCGTCAGCAGGCTGGGAGAGGGTGGCCAGGGTGTCGTCTACCTGGCCAGGTCCGGCAACGGTGCGCCGGTGGCGCTGAAGGTGCTGCGCACTGACCTTGATCCGGGAGCGCGGCAGCGCTTCACCCGGGAGTTCCAGGTGCTCCAGCGGGTGTCGGGTTTCTGTACCGCGCGGCTGCTGGACGCCGATGTCACAAGCACGCCACCGTACCTGGTCAGCGAGTATGTCCCGGGTCCCTCACTCCACTCCTATGTCAGAGAGCACGACCCCCGAGGCGAGGCCGAACTGGAACGGCTGGCGGTGGCGACTCTCACCGCACTGACCGCGATCCACCGAGCCGGCATCGTGCACCGTGACATCAAGCCGCAGAACATCCTGATGGGGACAGACGGTCCACGGATCATCGACTTCAGCATCGCTCGCGATGCCGAGCCTGCCTTCACCCCGCATTCCGGCTCCGCCGTACGCGGTCGTGGGCAGGACCCCGTCGTGCTGGGCACACCGGCCTTCATGGCCCCAGAACAACTGTCGGACGGCAGGGTCGGCGTCTCCGCCGATGTGTTCGCCTGGGGTGCCACGATGGTCTACGCCGCGACCGGCGCCTACCCTTTCGGCGGCGGCGCGTCCGCGGAGGTTCTCTACCGGGTGCTGCACACCGAGCCCGACCTGGGCTCGCCTGTCATGCTCAGCGGAGCATTGCGGACCCTGGTCGCCTCGTGCCTCGCCAAGGACCCGGCCCAACCCCCCTCCGCTCAGGATCTCGTCCACAGCATCATGGATCAAGGTCGCGCCGACTCTCCCACGCTCGCCCTACCCCGTCGGCGGGGAAACCTTTCCGCACCATCGGTGCTCGCGCCCACTCCCCCGGTGCCGACACCGGCCTTCAACCGAGGTCGGAGGCTGACCAGGCGACAGACGCTGACGGCGGCGGCGCCGGCCACCGTCGGATTGATCACCTGGCGGCTCTGGCCCAGTGGTGAACCCCGAAGCGGCACATCACCGTCCAGCGCGACGGCGACGGATGCCGTGAGGAACAGCGAACGACCTCCCGCCTACGCGGAGGAAGCCCGCGCACAGGCGGAAATAGCGTTCGAGACCGTACACGGTTTCGACTACCGAACGCTCGGCGACGACTACAGGAAAATCAGGGAGGACATCTACGGACGAGCCGGGCAGGAACTCGGTGCCAAGCTGGTCAAGAACGCCCCCTGGATCAGAACGAACAAGGTGGTCCAGACCGGCATTCCAGGTGGATCGGGCATCGTGACCGCATCCGAGAACCGGGTGGCCGTTCTGGTCCATGGCGAAATCACCACCACCACCGGCGGAAAGAACCCACGGCACGAACTCCGTCCGCTGGTGATGGAGATGCTTCTGGTCGGAGACCTGTGGCGGCTGGAACACATATGGCCGCGAATTCCGGAGCCCGATTCCGTCGAGCAGTCCTCGGGTGAGTGGCCGAACGGTTCGGCCCGCACCATGATGTCCGCCGCTTCTGGCACGACGGGAGCGGGTGTGCGGGCCGTGGCATTCGATGAGAGTTCTGACCCGGCGCGGGTCACCCTGCTGGTGCTCGGCACGGACGGGACCCTCAACCGGGTCACGGTCGTCCGCGCCGGCGACGCCTTCACCGTCGAGAGCACCAAGAAGCTGTCACCCGCTTAGCTGGTGTGCAGCAATTCGGTGATCAGGACGGCGGCGTCTCCCGCCGCCTGATCCTGGCGTTCCCTGCCTCCGGCGTTCACCAGGATTCGATACTTGTCGCTGGTGACGACAAAAGCCACGATGTAGAACGTCCCACGGCTGCCGGCGATCTCGGTGGTCCTCGCTCGGGCCACGGCGCCGAACTTCGCAATCTCCGGGACGTCCATCACCTGCATGTCGGCGCTCTCGTCCTGGCCGGAGGGGGGCTCAATGGTCACGCTGGTGAACGACGGCCTCTCCTCCCACCAGCAGGTGAGTTTTCCTCGTGAGCCGTTCTTGGAGCTGAGCTTCCGGTTGAGCTTCTTCCCCGCGGCCAGCTTGGCCATCGCCGCGGTCAGCCGCTTGTCGCCGCAACCAGCAGGCACCTTCCCCGCCTGCGGCGTCGTTGACGCGGGCGAGGCCGAGGACGTCACGGGTTCGGATAAGGACACCGTCGGCGTGGACGATGATGCGATCGCTGCCTGACTGGAAGCGCTGTGAGGCCTACCGCCGCCACCACCGCCACAGGCGGTGGCAAGCAGACCACACGCGAACATGATGATCATGCGGGCACAGGCCGCTTTCATGAGGACCTCCTGCGAGGGGAGCGAACCCCATTGACGCATAGCCCGTCATGATCGTAAAGCTGTCAGTGCGGAAATTGAATGGACCACGGATAAAACGATGGTGCTGCCGACCCGCGGAGACTCCTTGAGAGACACGATCACGGGACGGCGAGCCACGCTCTATCAATGCAGGTCATCCTTGAAGGAGCGGAGCCGGTCACGTAACGGTGAAAGGCCAGACCTGCCGTTGCATCCCGTGCACTCCCGCCTTTTCCTGTGGTCCCGGCCACGGGTTTCGGACGTGCCGACGAGGGGCCCGGGTCACGAAGGTGTCCGCCACCGCTGACAGGCCTGCTCGTAGAGGGTGGTCAGGAGCAAGTCGCGAGCCTGGCCGATTTCGTAGCGCCGGCCATACCTGCCGGCGTAGGCCGTGAACCAGTCCCGGTCCTGATGCAGGAAGAGCAGGTCGTGGAACGCCATGTTGCGCAAGGCCAGCATGGGGACAGGAGAACGCGCCACAGCGAAGGAGGGGTTCCTGGCTGCCGTCTCGGTGCAATCCGGATGGAACTGGCCGAGCATCAGTCCTCGCCGCACCATCCGGTGCTTGACCATGGCGTGCGCCTCGTCCAGCGCGCTCGTCCGTTCCGGCGACAGTCCGACGATGACCACGACCATCGCGTGCAGTGTCTTGTTGGGCTGAACCCAGGCCATGGTGGTGAATTCGTCGACCAGGTCCTCGATGAGCGCGGCCAGGTGGCCCGCATCGGCGGCGGGACTGATCCGGCGGGTGTCGAAGTGCAGGGTGCCATTCTTGATCGCGGGCATGACGAACGGGCAGACCGGCCCGCTCCGCCCTATCTGTGGATGCGGGAGGGTGAGGAAGTCGTTGATCCATTCCCATCCCGCGGCCGCCTGGCCGATCATCGGATGGCCGCTCCCTCGGCCGTGACCGTCCTTCGCAGCGTGAGCGTCCGTCGCTGTCGCAGCGCGGCCAGACGCCGGAACTCGGCGGTGTCGTTGAGATGTGGAAACGGTTCGTCCGGGATGGCGGCGTCGAGGAAGTCGCAAAGCGGCCGCCATCCTTGCGACACCTCGAAGACCAGGAGTTGGTGCTCGGGGACCCGCGCGCGGACCTCCGCGTTGTGCTTCTGGAAGATCTCCATCGCGTACTGAGAATCTTGGAATCGCCCGCCGAAGACGCCCTCCCAGATCAGCTGGCGGCAGATCTCCCTACGGTGTCGGATGGAGGCCGAGAGCCTGTCCTCCAGCCAGGTCAGAGTGCCGCTGAGGCCGGACTGGGGGGCGGTGTAGCGATAGATCGTCTTGTGGGCGCTGGCATACCAGCTTTGCGGGTCGCGAACGGTGAGCACCACCTTGGCCTTCGGATAGGTTTCCAGCAACTGCTGCCAGTAAGCCGCCGAGGGCCAGTCCACCGCCGAGCGGAAACCGGTGAGCAGTTGGCGCCAGTCGGCTGCCTGGCCGCGGGCGATGGCCGTCCACCCTGCCAGCAGGCGTGGATCCTCACCTAGCGACGACATGTGGTGGCAGGGGCCGTATCCAAGTCGGGTCAAGGCAGCCTGCAGTGAATAGGTGCCGGTACGGCCAAGGCCGGCTCCGATGATCTCTACCATCACACATCCTCGCGTACGGTTGGCATCTCTAACTGGCAGTAGTTGTCGCGGTGAGTCAGATGACTCAGACAGGTGTGCGTGGAACCTACGGAAATAAATGGATTCGAGTATCAGATCCCGAAGAGCGGGAAGCACTGCTCCAGATTGTGGATCTTGATATCGTCCCGTGGCGTCCAGCGGGCCCGATGCAGGCGAAAGCGGCGCCCAACCGTCGCCTCCCCCTGACGGTCGACCATGTTGATCCCGTCCTGTAGGTAGTTGAACTTTCCGTAGACCGCGATTGAGGCGCGGTTGTCCGCGAACGCGACCGTCGTCATGTGTTCGGCACGCAGCCCGGCGAAGGCCAGGTGATGTACTACGGCACGCAGTTCGGTCCCCAAGCCCTGGCCCTGAAATCTGCGTCCCAACCAGGTGGAGGTCTTGATCTCACGTGTGACGGGGAAGTCGACGGCCTTGAGCGCCTGCAGGCCGATCACCTGACCCTCATGGATCACCACGAGACTGAGCGTCCACTGGCTCACGGCGAACTCGGCCCACGAGCGGAAGCACTCCCGAATGATGCTCCTGGCCCGCTGAGCGGGCTCGGCGGCCGACCACGGCACGATGAACGGCATCTCTCCTTCGTCGTGCACACCATCGGCCGCCACATCGGCGAGTTCGTCGAGTTCCGTCAGTGACGGGTTACGCAGCTCCAAGCGGGGCGATGTGACCGACAGGTCGAAGAGTGGCCAGTTGCGCACATTTCCTCAATTGCTCGTGGTGCCGAACACTGGGCGCCGCCGACGTGGCCGAGCGCGCCTGGTCGGCCGACCCGCTGGAAGCGCATGCGCTTTCCCTCCTGGCGCCAGGACCTCGTGGCTGCGACAGGAAGACCGAGACAGGCCGATGGCATGCCCCGCCTCGGACCGGCCCGGGTGTTCTCGAGTCAGTCCACTTCTGGCCGCGCCGTGCGTGGTGCGAGCCCGACATGACACTGTAACGTTACCATGAGTAGTCATCTGACATCGAAATGTAACGTCGGTGTTTCTACATCCGGCAGGGAGCGCCGTCCGAAGCCACGGCCGCAGACAAGACAGGTGCACATCATGACCTTCTCCGAAGCCGCCCCCCTCCACCCAGCCTGGACGCGCATCCCCCTGCGACCGTTCGGCGTCGAACTGATCGCACATGCCCACGACTCCAGCGCGGGTCTGCACCAGCTGCCCGCCGATTTGGTGCAGAGCTTGATCCGCGAGCATCGTCTGATCGTCGTACGTGGATGGTGCGGACCGGCCACCGAAACCGCGTTGGAGGAGTTCGCGCGCACTCTGGGCACTCCGCAGCGGTGGGGCTCGCCACCTGGTAAGACCGTGCTCGACATCCGAATGCGGCCCAATCCCCGCAAGCTCTTCGACGATTCGGGATTCATGCCGATGCACTGGGACGGCATCCACGACCCCACACCCGCACTGGAGATCTTCCAGTGCTTGCAGGCACCCCCAGCTCACGAACCGGGGGCGACTCTGTTCTGCGACACCGCCGGAGTGCTGGCTGACACCGAACCAGCCACCCGAGCCCTGTGGCAGAGCCTCATCTTCCGCTACGAGAGCCGGGATGTCCGCGAGCAGGGTGAGGTGACGCACTCGGTCGAAGTGCCTTTGGTCGTGGCACATCCACACAACGACTTCCCCACACTGCGCTTCCGCGAGCCCATTCCCCACAGCGAGGACGCCACGCGCGTCAGGTCCACGCACCTGGACCAAGTCCCTGATGGACACGACCTTGCGGACATCATGGAGGGCATCCGACGGGCCCTGTACGATACCCGGCACCTGTACCCGCACCACTGGCAGGTTGGCGACCTGGTGATCGCCGACAACCACGCTTTGCTTCACACACGCGAGCCGTACTCACCGACGGTTTCTCGCCACCTGCAGCGCATAACCGTCCTAGCCGATCAAAGCCGCTGACTGAGCGGCCTCGGTGGCCGAGACTCCATCGTCGACCAGGCGGCTCAGCGTGGCCAGTTCGGCGGGCCCGCAGGCCGGGAAAACGACGAGATCCCGTCCGATCGAGGTGATCGGACGGGATCTCGTCAACGCGCTTCAGGCCATCGTAAAACAGCCAAGAGTGGAGCTATGGGGATTCGAACCCCAGACCTCCTCCATGCCATGGAGGCGCGCTACCAGCTGCGCCATAGCCCCTTGCGATGCAGATGAAATCTTAGCCGACTCCGGAGACCTCCCGCGCCATCACACCGGAGACGAGGACGACGAGAGCGGAGGCGATCGCGCTCACGGTGATGATCGCGAAGGACAGGACATAGGCGCCGCGGGTGGGGATGGCGCTGCCAGCGATGGTGATCGAGGTCAGCAGCGCCGCGGTCACCGCGCCGGAGGCGCTGCCCCCGATAGAGCGGACCAGGGAGTTGACACCGCTCGCGATGCCGCTCTGGTCCATGGGCACGTGCTGTACGGCCAGCGCGCCCAGCGCCGCGTACGCGACCCCGAACCCCAGGCCCTGCAGCGCGTTCGCGCCGATCAGGTCGAGCACCGAGGCGTTGAAGACCGTGAACCAGCCGAAACCCGCGGCCGTGACGGCCGCGCCGAGGGCCAGGGATCTGGCGGGGCCGAGGCGGGTGGACAGGTGCCCCGCCATGAAGGAGGACAGCAGCATGGTCACGGTGCTTGGCAGGGCGTAGAGGCCGACGTCGAGGACCGATCCGCCGAAGCCGTACCCGGCCGAGGAGGGGGTCTGGACAAAGCTGGAGACCAGCGTGAAGGAGCCGAACATCGCGAAGCCCAGCAGCAGCGCGGCCAGGTTGGCGGGCAATGACCGGCGGCCGATGAGCAGGTGGAGGCGGATCATCGGCGCCCTCAGTCTGATCTGGCTGAACACCCACAGCGCGCAGACGGCCGCCGCACCCGCGAACAGGCCGACCACCCGCCCTGAGCCCCAGCCCCAGTCGTTTCCCTGGGACACGGCCAGCAGCAGGCAGACGAGCCAGACCGACAGCAGAGATGCTCCGACGAGGTCGAGACGGCCTCCGGCGCTGGTTCCGGTGTCGTGAGCGCTCACGGCGATGAGGAGGACCGCGACCACGCCGAGCCCCGCCGTGATCCAGAAGACCGGGTGGTGGCTGGTGGTGCGGTCGGCGATGAGGCCGGTGACGATCATGCCGAGGGTACCGCCGACGCCCATGGTCGCGCTGACCACGCCGATGGCGGTCATCACCTTTTCCTGCGGAAAGCTGTCCCTGATCATGCCGATGGCCAGCGGGATGAGTGCCGCGGACGCGCCCTGCAGGGCCCGGCCCGCGATCAGCACCGGTAGGGAGACGGACACGGCGCAGACCACGGAGCCCAGGATGAGCAGGCCCACGGTGAACAGGATCATCCGCTTCTTGCCGTACATGTCCCCGAGGCGGGACAGGAGCGGCGTGGCGACCGCGCCGACGAGCAGCGAGGCGGTGAAGACCCAGGTGACCTCTGCCACCGAAACGCCAAAGACGGTCATCAGCCTCGGCAGCAGCGGGATGACCACGGTCTGCTGGACGGAGACGATCATTCCGGCCATGGAGAGCGCCAGCAGGGTGAGCCACAGTTGCCTGCCCCGCTGCACGGCGCCGGGCTCGGCGACGGCCACTCCTGTCATGGTCCCCCTCATCCCCCGCCGACTTCCGCAATGAAATGGTAAATGCCCGTCAGGAAGCGTCATCTATGGGGTCATGTCACGCTTTGGGAAGCGTGATACGTCTTGGGAGCTATGGCCACCGAACGCCTCGAAGAGCGCCGGATCCGCCGAGCGGGCCGGGACGACGCCCGGTGAGCCCATGGGACAGGACCTAGCCGACGGTGGTGCGCATGGTCAGCTCGGCGCCGTCACCGGAGAGTTCGAGGGTCGTGCCGACCGAGCCCAGCTGGGAGGTGCGCGACAGGTGGGTGCCGCCACACGGGATGGCCACCGTGCCACCGGGCAGGCCACAGTGCCAGGTACGGCGGGCGGTCAGCTCGGGCCCCGGGCTCTCGATCCAGACCGGGACGTCAGCCGCGATCCACTCCTTCAGCCTGTTGTCGATCCGCCGGGTGATCTCCGGCAGACTCTCGGCCAGCCCCTCTGCGGTGAACCCTTTACGGCGCAGGGACTTTCCCAGGCGGTAGACGTCGTGGCTGCCGCCCTCCAGGATGCGCGAGGAGGTGATGGCCGTCTGGTCGAAGTCGGGGTTGCCGAGACCGTCCTGGGGGACCTCCTTGCGCCACCGGTCGGCCAGCGCCGCGTTAAGCGCGAGCGCGGTGAGGTGGCAGGCGGTGTGCCCGGCGCAGAGCGCGTGACGACGTCCGGCGTCGACCACCAGCTCGACCTCCCCGTCCGGCACGGGCTCGCCGGTGACGTGGACGACCAACCAGCTCCAACCCGGGGTGCCGCGGCGCACCGGGATGTCCTCGCCGAGGTGGACGGTCCGCTCGCCGTCGGCGACCGCTCCCGTGACGCAGTCGGTCACCGCGAGCCCGGCGATGGTTCCCAGGTCGGCGGGCTGGTCCGGCCAGGTGTGGTCGAGCGGGTGGAACGGGGTCTGGGCGACGATCGTCCCGTGCCGGTCTCCAACGGGCACCCTCGCCACGACCGGGGAACGCCCCTGGACCTCACCCGCCGGATAGCCGACGAGCGTCGATCCTCCGATTTCCATCCCCCCATCATGCCAGGTACGGCCTGCGCCGCCCCCGAGGAGACGCAGGCCGTACCGGCGACGAGGTCAGGCCACGGCGGGTGCCGCATCGTGGCCCGGGATCAGGCGCCCAGGGCGCGCTCGTCCTCCAGGTAGCGAGCACGGCCCGCGTACCAGCCGGTCGCGAACTGCACCCCGACCACCGCGAACAGCAGCAGGAACGGCAGCGTCCAGCCCCCGCTCGACTCGTGCATCACGCCGACGACCAGGGGGCCCGCGCCCGCGATGAGGTATCCGGCGCTCTGCCCGAAGGCGGACAGCGCGGCGGTCGCCTCAGGGGTGCGGGTGCGCAGGGCGAGCATGGTCAGCGCCAGCGGGAACGATCCCATCCCGATGCCGACCAGGATGGCGAACAGCCAGGCCAGGGCCGAGGGGGCGAGCCAGAGTCCGAGGAAACCGACCGTGTAGAAGGCCACGAACGCCACCACGACGGGCCGCTGGTCGGCGAACTTCGAGGCGATCCACGGCACGACCATGGAGACCGGGATACCGATCGCGGTGAAGACGCCCAGCGTGAGCCCCGCCTGGCCGGTGGTGTAGCCGCCGTCCACGAGGATCTTCGGCAGGAAGCCGAACATGATGTAGGCGACCATGCTCTGCGTGCCGAAGTAGGCGGCGACCGCCCAGGCGAGCCTGCTCCTGACCAGGGTCCGAGGGCCCAGATCGTTGCTGCCCGTGTCCCGCTCCGGCTCACTGCGCAACAGCGCAAGCCACGGAATGGCGGCGACAGCGGCCAGCGCCGCCCATACCCCGAGGGCAACGTGCCAGTTGCCGTCGGCGGCCCGCTCGATCGGCACGGTCGCGGAGGCCGCGAGCATCGTGCCGACCGCGAGGGCGGTGGTGTAGACGGTGGTCATGGTCCCGGCCCTGCCGGGGAAGTGACGCTTGATCAGGGTGGGGATGAGCACGTTGCCAACGGCGCCGCCGGACAGCGCCAGGGCACTGCTGAACAGGAACACCTCGGCCGAGCCGACCATCGCGCGGACGAGCAGCCCGGCACCGAGGGTGATCAGGGCGATCAGCAGCAGCCGGTGCTCGCCGACCTTCCGGGCCAGCGCCGGGGTCAGCGCACCGACCGAGGCGAAGATGAGCACGGGTAGTGTGGTGAGGAGCCCGACTCCGACGCCTGACATGCCCAGGCCGGACGAGATGTGATCGAGAACCGGTCCCACACTGGTGACCGCGGTGCGCAGGTTCAGTGCGGCGAGGACGATTCCCAGCACGAGCAACCAGGCCAGAGATCCAGTCGTTCCACCGGTGCGGCCCCGAGTCTGATGGGTTAGCACGCTCATGCGGGGTTCAGTCCTCCTTCAATCGATTCACCCAATCGTAGGATGATTGGCTGACTCCAACTGTAACAGGACCCAAATCCGAGTTTGTTCCTGGCAAAGAGAAGCCCTGACAATGTGAAAGCCGGGCCCCGCCCCCGCTTACAGGGCGTGACCCGGCTTCTCACCCGTCAGGCGCCGGACTCCGTCTCCGACGGCGATCCGGCGGACGCGAGCATCAGATGCGCGGCTCCGGGGCCATGGGCGGCTCCTCTCCCGGCCGCCGACCGGCTCCGGGCAGCGGGCCGCTGCCGGGAGGGGCCAGCGGGGACTCCGGCGGATACTCCTGCCCCACCGTGCGCGGCGGCACCGGCTCGTCGAAGCCGTGACCGTTTCCCGGACCGCCGGCGGGCCTGTCGGTAACGGTCGCGGCGCCCGCGCCGAAGCCGGGCACGCCCGTACCGCGGTTCTGCGGGCCCGGCACGTCGCCGCGCCAGGCACCGGTCTCACCGCCACGCGACTCGATGAACGTCTTGAAGCGCTCCAGGTCGCCGCGAACGCGCAGGCGGACGATCTGCAGCCAGTCGCCGACAGTCTCGATGAAGCCTTCCGGGTCGTACTCGAGCTGGAGCGTGACGCGGGTGGTCTCCGGAGCGAGGTGGTGGAAAGTCACCACTCCGGCCTGGTGCGGCCGGTCGGCGGACTTCCACGCCACCCGCTCGTCCGGGTGCTGCTCGGTGATCTCGGCCTCGAATTCACGGCGAACGCCCGCGATCTCCACGACCCACGCCGTACGGGTGTCACTCAGTTGCTTGACCGACTCGACGCCTTCCATGAACTCGGGAAAGCTCTCGAACTGGGTCCACTGGTTGTAGGCCGTCCTGATCGGAACGTTCACATCGACGGACTGTTCGATCGTGCTCACAGGTCTGCCTCCCTCTCGTGGGTTCGGTAAGCGGACCTGCCCGGCGGTCCCGGGGCCTAACTAGCTACGGCGCAAAAGCCAATAAAGCCCCAGGACCGGCAGCACAAGGGGAATGAACACGTAGCCACTGCCGTACCCGGACCAGACCGTCGCGTGCGGGAAAGCCTCGGGGTCCGCCATGCTCAGCGTGCCGACGACGAGGACCCCGGCCAGCTCGATGCCGCAGGCGGCCAGGGCGAGTCGCCGGTCTCCCCTGGCCAGCGCCACGGTGAGTACGATATAGACCAGTGCGGCGAACGCCGACAGCGAGTAGGCCAGCGGGGCCTCGCCGAAACGTGTCGCGATCTGCACCGCGGCGCGTGCCCCCGCGGCCAGCGCGAAAACGCCGTAGACCGCGACCAGCGCACGTCCCGGGCCCGAGCCGATCGCCGGTTCGCTCATGCCGCCCCCTGCCAGATCTGCAGCAGTCGCCCGACCATGACGCAGACCGCGAAGGCCCCGACCGCGATCACCGCGGGTCCCCAGCGCGAGCGCTCCGCGAGCCCCAGGAAGGCCGCCCCCGGCGGGATCACCAGCGTTCCCACGAGGTAGCCGATCAGGGTCACCGTCTCGTCCGGCCCCTCTCCCCTGACCACCGCGGCGATCGCAAAGCCCGCCTGGACCAGCAGACCGACCTCGAGCAGCCCGAGCGCGGCGAGCAGGACAGTGCCCATCGGCCTGTTCCGCGCGGCGGTCACAATGGCGGACAGCACGACGACCAGCGCCAGCACAATCAGGGCGGTCGCGAGCGGGCCGATCACCGGGACATCACCGTGGCAGGAAGCATGACCAGTAGGGTACTGCCCGGTACCATCGCCCTTCTCGCCGCGGCGCATACGCTGGATCCGTGGAGAGAATCCTGGTCAGTGCCTGCCTGATGGGGCAAAGGGTCCGCTACGACGGGGCCGCGAAGACCAGCGGCGACGCGCTGCTGGCCACCTGGCGGGATGAGGGGCGGCTGGTCCCGTTCTGTCCAGAGGTCGAGGGCGGCCTGCCCGTGCCGCGCCCTGCCGCCGAGATCGAGGGCGGCGCGGGAGGCGCGGCCGTGCTCGCCGGAGCCGCCCGGGTGCTCACCGCCGATGGGACCGACGTCACACCTGCCTTTCTCGCCGGAGCCCAGTCGGCACTCGCCGTCGCCAGGTCCTTCGGCGCCAGGGTGGCGATCCTGAAGGAGGGCAGCCCCTCCTGCGGAAGCCTGACCATCTACGACGGCACCTTCCGCGGCTCCCGCCTGCCAGGCGCGGGTGTCACCACCGCCCTACTCGAACTGCACGGCATCTCGGTGTTCACCGAGGACCACATCGCGGACGCCGCCGTACGGCTGCGCGAGCTGTGCTGATGGTCGTTCAGCGCTTCAGTACTCCCAGACGTCGGTGCGGCTCTCCTTGCCGACGCAGTAGACCGCGGAGCCGTGCTGCCCCTGGACCAGGTCGACCCGGACCCAGCCGTCGGCCTGGGACACCTGGGCCTCGAAGCCCGGGTTGGGCGTCGCGGCGACCAGACGGCACACGCCCGCGTCGATGGTGAACGAGACGGAGCCGTTCTTGACGGTCACCACCCGCGTTCTGTCGTTCGCCGCCATCTGGGCGGAGGGGCTGGGCGCGGTGGACGTCCGCACGGGCCCGGGCAGGGCCGCGGCCGTCCTGGCGGGTTTGAGCGCGGCGATCGTGGACCGTGAGGATCCAGGGGTCGTGGAGTTCCTCGAATGGGCGAGCACCTTGTGATCGTCCTGCGGAGAGCCGGTGACTCGTGGGCTGAGCGTGCTGTGGCGGGCGGTGGGCGTGGGGGCGCGTCTGCCGGGCGTGGGCTGGGCACTCGGCGGGGCGGGGAGCGTGGCCGGCCCGGTCGGTGTGCCCAGGGGAACCGATTCGGCCTCCATGCGGCTGAGCGCGGCGTTGAGGGACTCGACCCTCACGTCGTCGAAGACCTGGCTGCGCAGCACGTCACGGACACCGAACCAGGTGACCGAGGCCGCCAGGACCGTGGCTCCACACCACACCGCTATGAACCCTAAGGTTTGCCGCATGCGGTGAATTATTACCTCATGTGTCTCTTTGTTCACTACGGTTACGTCGTATGGCGACGGTTCTCGTGGTGGAAGACGACGAGTACGTGCGTTCCGCGATGATCCAGGAACTGAGCAGGCGCCAGCACGCCGTGCGCAGCGCGGGGCGGGCACTCGACGCGTTGCGGGAGATCACCCAGAATCCTCCTGACGCGGTGATCCTCGATCTCGGCCTGCCCGACTTGGACGGGTCAGAGGCGCTGAAGATGGTCCGCGGTGTCTCCAGCGTGCCGGTCATCGTGGCGACGGCCAGGGACGACGAGGCGGAGATCGTCCGCCTGCTCAAGGCGGGAGCGGACGACTATCTGGTCAAGCCGTTCTCCGGCGACCATCTGAACGCCCGCCTCGACGCCGTGCTGCGCAGGGCACGGGCGGCGACCCCGCCGCCGGTGCTGCTCGTCGGGGCGCTCGCGGTCGACCTCAACCGGCGCGAGGCCACCCTGGACGGCGCGCCGCTCGCGTTGACCCGGCGAGAGTTCGACCTCCTCGCCTACCTCACCGCCCGCGCCGATCGGGTCGTCTCCCGCAAGGAGCTGCTCACCGAGGTGTGGCAGCAGTCGTACGGCGACGACCAGACCATCGACGTGCACCTGTCATGGCTGCGGCGCAAGCTCGGCGAGAGCGCCTCGGCCCCCCACTATCTGCACACCGTGCGCGGTGTCGGCGTCATGCTGGTCACCCCGCCGTGAGACGGACCCTGGCCCTGCTCGCCGTCGCCGGGGCATCGATGATCGCCCTGGCCTTCCTGATCCCGCTCGGGCTCATCGTCAGGGACATCGCCCACGGCCGCGCGGTGGCCGAGGCCGAGCGGCAGGCGTCGGCGCTGGTCCCGGTGCTGGCCATCACCGTGGACCCGGACCGGCTGGCCCGCGCGGTCGCCAGCACGGGCGCGAAGGAGCGGATCGTGCTCCACCTGCCCGGCGGCGGCTCGGTGGGTACGCCCAAGGCCCCGGCGGAAGCCGTGGTTGGGGCGTCCCGGCTCACGCGGGCCGTGACCTGGGATGCGGGAGCCGACTACCTGCTGCTACGCCCCGTCACCCTGGAGGACGGCCGGATCGCGGTCATCGAGATCTTCGTGCCCGCCGAGGACCTCAGCAGGGGGGTCGCCACGTCGTGGGCGGTGCTGAGCGGGGTCGCGATGCTGCTGATGGCGGTCTCCGTGCTGGTCGCCGATCGCCTCGGAGCGCGGGTGGTGCGTTCGGCCCGGCGCCTGGGCCACGCGGCGGCCTCCCTGGGCGCGGGCGACCTCAGCGTCCGGATCGAACCCGAAGGACCGGCGGAGCTGGCCGCCGCCGGAGAGGCGTTCAACACCATGGCTGACCGGGTGGTCCAGTTGCTCGCCGCGGAGCGGGAGATGGCCGCGGACCTGTCGCACCGGCTGCGCACGCCGCTGACCGCGCTGCGGCTCAGCCTGGACCATCTGGGCCCGGAGGCCGAGCAGAGCCGCCGGGCGCTGAGCCGCCTCGAGTCCGAGGTCGACGAGATCATCGCGGCGGCCAGACAACCCTCCCGCGCGCCCGCGTTCGTCCACTGCGACGCCGCCCAGGTGCTGCGCGAACGGCTGACCTTCTGGTCGGCGCTGGCGGACGACCAGCAGCGGCCGTGGGAGCTGATCGGCGCGTCGGAACCGGCCAGGATCCCGGTCGCGGCCACTGAGCTCAGCGCGGTCGTGGACGCGCTGCTCGGCAACGTCTTCAGGCACACTCCGGAGAGCACGGCGTTCACGGTGACGCTGCATCAGGGCTCGGACACGGTCGGCATCCTGATCGCCGACGCGGGCCCCGGCATCGCCGACCCGGAGGCGGCGCTGCGGCGCGGGGCCAGCGGGTCGGGATCGACCGGTCTCGGCCTGGACATCGCCCGCCAGCTCGCCGAGAGTTCCGGCGGCACGCTGCGGATCGACGCCTCGGCCCTCGGCGGCGCCCGGGTACAGCTGTGGTTGCGCACCGACCAGCGTGACCGCACCTCCCGTACGGCCAGGCGTCCCGCGAGGAACCGCTGGTCCCGCAGGAAACGCGACTCCCCGGGGGCCCCGGGTGAAGATCGCGGGGAAGCCTCGCGCTGAGATGGAGACCGGGAGAAACCGTGGGAACGATCAGGCCGGGGGTATACCTGGTGGTGTTCTGAGTGGTTCGTCGTAGGCGGTGGTTGAGGGTGTTGGGCGGTTGTCTGGGGCAGGCCCGCCAGGACGGGTTCCAGCTTGGCGGGTGCGGTCTGATCGTCTTCCTGCACGGTAGCCAGCGCCTCGTAGGCGGTGGAACGGCCGATGTTGGGGGTGCGGGCTGCTTCGGCGACCGAGACGCTGTTGTCGACCAGGTGGCGGAGGGTGGCGAGTTCGGCGATCTCGTTGATCCGCCGCATCCGCTCCACCGTCAACGTAGCGCACAAGCGAGCGCAGGAGACGGGGCGGCGTCGTTACTCTTCGAACCCATTCAACTACTGTTCGTGTCATAGTGGACGGCTCGCCGTCGTCATGCCCAACGCCTAACAGAGGGTGGCATCTGCCATGACCGACACCACCGCGACCAAGACGAACACCACCGCGGCCAAGCCCCCTACCACGATGGCCTTCGGCGAACTCATCCTGACCTTCGTCGACAAGTTCTTTTTCCGCTACAACGATGACCGCTCAGGCACACACCGGTTCAGCTGCCACGAACCGAAGCTCTACCCCTGGAACCGAACATTCCCGGACGGCTTCGCCTATCTCGGCTATGCCGCACTCCCAGGCTGGTGTACACCCAACCTCCACTGCCCACCTCCCAAAAGGCAGCACGAACTGGACGGGCACACCGTGGCCTTGTGCGTGAGACTGAACCCCGACCATCCCGCCCCCGCCGGCAGCCCGCCCGCCCTGGCTCGCCCGGTGGACCTGGAACAAGTCTGGACCACCGCCGGCGCGAACGGGCGATGGAACACCACGATCTGGCGTCCCGTGCCCCCCGAGGGCTACGTGGCCATGGGGCTGATCACCTCCGGCATCCATCCTGCCGAGTTCGACAAGCCGGGTTGGTCCGATCTGATGTGTGTCCGTGAGGACCTGACCGCCCCCGCCGACGTCAAATGGCTCTACAACGCCGGCGGCACCGGCGCCAAGCAGCGCTTCAGCGCCTGGAGCATCGTCGTGCCCCCCTCCTACGTCGATGACAGCGAGGGGCCCACCCGCGTCCTGATCGCGCCCAACACCTTCACCGGTCACCAATCCTACGACCAGCCCGAAGGCTTGCCCGAGATGCGTGTGCTGTGCCTGCCCCTGCCCACCGAACTGCCCGACCGGCCCCACATGCCGGCCCTGGTCGATCACGTCCGGCCGGCCAGCAAGGTCTCCTCGGCCGTCACCAACGTGGTCTGGCTGCCCTACACCGCGGTCCACGACCCGGTCAAGACCGACGAGTGGAAAGTGGCCAACTCACCCTTCTACCGCATCGAACGCAAAGCGTCCTGGACGCTGCTGGCCCACATCAGCAACCAGACCAGCACCACGCAGACCGTCACCAAGAGCATCACCACCGGCACCGAGAAAGAGAGCGCCAACACCTTCAGCGTCAACACCGGCTTCTCGGTCTCCTCCACCGTCGGCGTCTCGACAGGTGTCGTCAGCAGTTCGGCCACCGCCACCTTCAGCCTGGAACTGGGCTTCTCGCACACCACCTCGCTCAAGGAACTGGAATCCCACAGCGTCACCCGCACGCTGCAAGCACCCCCCGACCATGCCGCAGCCATGTGGGTCGCCGACTACGAACTCCAGGTCCGGCGCGCCGACGGCACACGCGTCGGCAGCCCGCTGACCTTCCGCGGCGACAGCTTCCACTACGACCAATACCCCGACGACCCCGCCACCAGCGACACCACCACCACCAAAACCACGACCAAGACAGGCACCACCACCTCGACCGGGCGCTCAGCCACCACCCCCACCAAGCGGTCCAAACACTCCTGACAACCCGGCAACCCGAACAACGAAATCGCCGACAGCGGCGGGTCAGCCACGCGCCGCCCCCCCGCCTAACGGCCGTACCGGCCGCTACGCACACGGCATTCGAGGGGCCCGCCACCGTATGGGGCGGCGGGCCCCTCATGTACCACACCTTGATCCATTTACTTGTACGGCGATCAGGAGACCAGAACTCCATCGTTGCCATCGAGCTCAAAAGCCGACTCGCCGGGGGGTGTGCAGACTACTCCGCACATTCCACGCACCCCGATTTCGGAAAGTGACGCTCGTTCCCTGGCCTGGCAGCAGGGGCGCAGCGGTCTCAGCCCCTCAATCCTTGGCGCCAGCGTCGGCGTCATGCAGAGCCTGCCGCCCGCCAGGCCGGGTGCCTGGTGTTCTGGCTGAGTAGGTCGTCGTAGGCGGCGATAGAGGGCGTTGGACGGCCGTCCGCGGGAAGGGCCGCCAGGACGGATTCCAGCTCGGCGCGCGCGGCCTGATCGTCTTCCTGCGTGGTGGCCAGCGCTTGGTAGGCGGTGGATCGGCCGATCTTGAGGGTGCGGGCGGCCTCGGTGACCGAGACGCCGTCGTCGACGAGGCGGCGGAGGGTGGTGAGTTCGGCGGGGCCGATGGCGCGGGGGCGGCCGGTCTTCTTCTTGCCGAGGAGCCGGCGGCCTTCGGTTTCGCGGCGTGCGGCGGCGGCGATCCCATCGGCCTGGCGCTCGGCGCGCAGTTCCAGTTCGTACTCGGCGGCCGCGGCCAGGACCGTGAACATGAACCGGCCCTCCTTGGTGCCGAGGTCGAAGTTCTCGGTCAGGCTGATGACCTTCACTCCGCGCTCGCGCAGCTCGGTGACGGTGGTCAGCACGTGGGCGGCTGAGCGTCCCCACCGGTCGGACTTCCAGAACTTCAGGATGTCCCCGGCCTGGGGGCGCGACAGCAGCGCCTCCCACTCCGGACGCGCGACCCCGCGCTTGCCCGACTCCTTCTCGGTAACCAGTTCGTCGTAGCCGCTGGCGGTCAGGGCGTCGAGCTGGAGTTGCGGGTTCTGATCGCGGGTGGAGACTCGCGCGTAGGCGTAGATCCTGCCCGTCACAATCGTCCGAGGTCGTCGCGGCCGGTAACGGTGCGCAGGATGTCATCGTCTCCGGAACTCATCGCGGCGCGGACCGACACGCCGCGCAGCGAGTTGGCGACGCGGGCCAGGTCCTGACGGTCGTACTCGTCGGTCCGGAAGCCGAGGATCTCCATGCTCGATGAGCAGTTGGAAGCTTCCTGCGGTCTTGAAGGCGCGCAGCGCCAGTTCCCCGTCTTCCGCTCGCGGCCGTCCGCCACAGCCTCTCCCACCGTCCAGAAACCCCCGTCCGAAAAGTCGATGCGGGACGGCCCGAAGCGTTACCGGAAACCAGGACGCACATCGGCTGGGATCGGAAGAATCGGCGCTGTGGATCACTCGGGCGGGCCGGAGACCGACGTCGTCTTCCAGATGCGGGTGGTGCTCGCCGGGCTCAGCCCGATGGTCTGGCGGCGCCTGCTCGTTCCCGCGAGCACCTCGATCGCCGACCTGCACGAGGTGTTCCAGTGCGCGTTCGGGTGGAGTGACGAGAGCCTGCACCACTTCACGATCCACGGCGTGGAGTACGGGTGCTGGCGTCCGGGGTCGGCGGGGTTCTCCACCGACGGTCGCCAGGTGCGCTTGACCCGGTTCGGCCTGCGCACCGGTGAGCGGTTCACCTACGACTACGACTTCTTCGCCGGCTGGCGGCTGGAAGTCCGGGTGGAGCAACTCCTGACCCGCACGCCCAGCCGCCGGTATCCGGCCTGCACCGGCGGCGCCCGCCAGGCCCCGCCCGAGTCCTGCCGCGGGGTGCGGGAGTTCCTGGAGCTGCGGCAGCGCTGGCCCCTCATCATCGTGGCGGGCCGCCTCGCCGAGCTCATGGCCGACTCCCTCGACCGCGGCAACGACCGGGCGTGGGCGGCGGAGTTCCTCGCCGAACACCGCGAGGAGCTGACCGCGCTGACCGGCATCGCCCGCCTGGACGACTTCGACAAGACCGAGCTCAACACCGCCCTGCACACCCTCGACTCCCGCGTGCCGGAGGACGAACCCACGTGAAGATCACCGTTCAGCTCGTCATCGACGCCCAGGACGGCACCCCGCCGACCGTGGAGCACGTCACCGCGATCGCCCGCGACGACCTCAGCCTCGCGACCGCCGGGCTGGCGCTCACCGAGGCCCACGAGGTGCTGTCCGGCGTCCAGCACCACCTCCTCACCGCCCAGGCCCGGGTGGCCGTCGACGCCGAACGGCACTGCCAGCACTGCGGTCGAGCCCGCGCCCGCAAGGACACCCGGCAGATCGTGCTGCGCACCTTGTTCGGCACCCTCCGCCTGGACAGCCCGCGCCTGAAGACCTGCTCCTGCACGGCGACGGCGTCGGAGGCCGCGACATTCAGCCCGATCGCCGCGGCGCTGCCCGAACGCACCGCTCCGGAGCTGCTGCTGTGGGAGGCTAAGTACGCCGCGCTCACCTCCTACGGCACCGCCACGACCCTGCTCGCCGAGACCTTCCCGCTCGGCCGGCCCCTGCACGCCACCGCCCTGCGCCAGCAAGTCGAGCGCACCGCGACCCGGCTGGAGAACGAGCTCGGTGAGGAACGCTTCAGCTTCATCGACACCCGCCCCCGCGACCTGGAGACCATGCCGCGCCCGGACCTGCCGCTGGTCGTCGCCCTGGACGGTGGCTACGTCCACTCGGCCAACCAGACCTCCCGCCGCGACGGCTGGTTCGAGGCCGTTACCGGCCGCTCCACCCCCACCGGCGGCGGCCCTGCCAAGACCTTCGCGTTCGTCCAGACCTACGACCACAAACCCAAACGGCGCCTGTATGAGCTGCTGCGCTCCCAAGGGATGACCGACAACCAGCAGATCGTGTTCCTCACCGACGGCGGCGAGGACATCCGCGACCTGCCCCGCTACCTCAATCCTCAGGCCGAGCACTACCTCGACTGGTTCCACATCACCATGCGCCTCACCGTCCTGCGCCAGAGCACCCAATCGCTCCCCACACCGGTCGCAGACGTCGAGGACTTCACCGTCGACCCCGCCGAGACCGACCGGACCCTGGAACGGATCAAGCACTACCTGTGGCACGGCAACACCTTCCGAGCCCTCGACCTGCTCACCGACCTCGTCGAGGACTACGAACTGCTGTGCGCGGATCCCACTGACGACAAGCAGCGGACCTTCTTCACCCGGCTGAGCGAGTTCCGTACCTACATCGACCGCAACCAGCACGAGATCCCCAACTACGGCGAACGCCATCGCAACGGCGAGGCCATCTCCAGTGCCACTGCCGAAGCCACCGTCAACCACGTCATCAGCCGGCGCATGGTCAAGAAGCAGCAGATGAGATGGACACCCCGCGGCGCCCACCTCCTCCTCCAGATCCGCACTCGCGTCCTCAACCACGACCTCGAAACCGACTTCGCCCGCTGGTACCCCAACTCAGATCAGGCGCTCAGCCTCGCGGCCTGATCCGTTCCCATGGTTTCTCCCGGTCTCCGAGATCTCCACCGCCCCTCCGGGAGCCACGTGAGCGTCCTGCCCGTGGCCGTAACCGGAACCGGACCGGGGCCTGGACCGGGAGAGGGTGTCCAGGCGAAGGACGCGTCCGGCTTCTCCGGTGTGGTCGTGACCTCGACGGGCTTCAGACCGGGGGGACACCGGCCATCGCCCACGCCTCCTCGCGGGTCATGGACGCGCCCCGCTCGTGCGCCGCCTCGTAGGCTCGGTCGCCGAGCGCCCTCCGCACGGCCAGGCTCAGCCGCGTCACGTCGGCGTTGCCCGCCATGGCGGTCCCGCGCACCGCCGTACCCGCGCCCAGCAGCAGGGCGGCCCGCTCCGCGTCGTCCTCGAGCAGCGCGACCCCGGAAAGCAGCTCGGTCACCAGGGCCGTCATCATCACGTTGCGCTGGCTCGAGGCCGAGACCAGCGCCCGGTGGTACCACGCCAGGGCCTCACGGGCGTCGCCCTCGGTCTCAGCGATCAGCCCGAGACCGACCATGACGATGGCCCTGGTCTCCTCAGCCCCGAACCATCCCGAGGGGCACCCGGCCAGTGCCGCCTCCGCGAGGCGCCGGGCCTCGGCCGTCTCGCCCTCCAGCCTGGCGATGACGCTCAGCCCGTGGTTGGCCAGGGCGAGCACCTCGGACGCCCCGCTACGGCGGGCCAGCTCGGCCGCCCGCCCCGTGTCCTCCCTCGCCCCCTCGAGGTCACCCGTCTGCGCGCGCACACTCGCGCGCCGGCACAACCCCTGGGCGACGTCCTCGTCGGCCCCGAGCACGCGGGCCAGTTCCAGGGACTCCTCACACAGGCTCCACGCCAGCCCGACGTCGCCCCGCCATTCGGCGATCTTGGCGAGCTCGGACAGGGTGACCTCCATTCCCCACCGCTCGCCGAGGGCGCGGAATCCGTCGAGCCCGGCGGACAGCCCGCGTTCCGCGTCGTCGATCCGCCCGGCGTACAACGCCATGAGGCCCTCGCCCAAGCGCCTCAGCGCCTGGCTCCACGGATCGGCGCCCAGCAGCGCCTGCCATTCGTCGCCCAGGTTCGCGGTCCGCGCCTCGGGGATGCCCATCGCCATGCCCAGCATCATGATCAGGAAGGGCTGCCTGGGCGGCCGCCCCCTGGCCAGCACCGCCCCGACGGCGTTGTCCAGGTGGGTGCCGAACTCACTGCGGGACCCGCCGGACGCGATGCTCAGGACGCACAGGGCGTACTCCTCCTCGAACCCGCCAGGCGGGTGAGGGCCGATCCTCCTGAGGAGCTCCTCCGCGCGTGCCGCCCCCTGGCTGCGCAGCCCGCGCAGCCACCAGTAGGTCGTCAGGGAGGCGAGCAGCCGCAGTGCCCGCCCGGCGTCGGCGGCGGCGGCCCAGTGGAACGCGGCGTGCAGGTTGTCGCGCTCGACGTCCAGCGAGGCCAGGCACTCGAGCTGGTCCGCGGTGATCAGGCGCGGCTCCGCCGCCAGCACCAGGCCGAGGAAGTGGTCGGCGTGCGAGCGCCGTAGCCGCTCCGTCTCCCCCGCCTCGGCGAGACGTTCCGCGCAGAACGCCCGGATCGTGTTGAGCATGCGGTAGCGGGCCCCAGAGACCTCGACGAGGGATTTGTCCACCAGACCGGTCAGCGCCTCGACCACCTCGCCGTCCGGCAGCCCGCACACCGCGGAGACCGCCTCCAGGGTCGCGCCGCCGGTGAAGACCGTCAGCCGCCCGGCCAGCGTCCGCTCGGTCTCGTCGAGCAGGTCCCAGCTCCACTCGACCACCGCGCGGAGCGTGCGGTGCCTCGGCTGCGCGGTACGGCTGCCGCGTGACAGCAGCCGGAAGCGATCGTCCAGCCTGGCCGCGACCTCGGTGACCGGCAGCGACCGCAACCGGGCCGCGGCCAGCTCGATCGCCAGCGGCTGCCCGTCGAGAGCCCGGCAGATCCGCAGCACGGCCTCGGCGCTCGTCTCGTCGACGGCGAACCCCGGCAGCACCGCGGTGGCCCGGTGCGCGAAGAGCTGGACGGCCGGGTAGCCGAGCGCCTCCCGCGCCGGCGTGCCGGGTGGCGGCACCGCGAGCGCGGGGAGCGGGCACAGGCTCTCCCCGGTGATGCCGAGCGCCTCCCTGCCGGTGGCGAGGATCCGCAGCCCGGGACAGGCCCCGAGCAGGCGTCCTGCGAGCTCCGCGGCGGCCTCGACGAGGTGCTCGCAGTTGTCGAAGACGAGCAGGACGCGCCGTCCGGCGAGCGCGGCGATCATCCGCTCGACGGAGTCGGCCTGCGGCCTGCCTGGGCCGGGTGTGAGTCCTGTCTCGCGCAGCCCGAGTGCGCCGAACACCGCCTGGGCGACCTCGGCCGCCCGGCTCAGCGGCGCGAGGTCGACGAACCGGACCTCGCCCGGCTGCCGGGCCGCGGCCTCGACCGCCAGGCGGGTCTTGCCGACCCCTCCCGGGCCGGTGAGGGTGACCAGGCGCCCCTCCTCGAGCAGCGCGCCGACCCGCGCCAGTTCCTCCCGCCTGCCAACGAAGCTGGTGAGCTGGGCCACGAGCGCGTGCCGCGGGACGGGCACCGCCGCGGGCGGGACGATCGTCCCAGGCGTGACCGTCCCGATGCCGACGGCCAGAACCTCGGGATAGCGGGCCACGGGCCGTTCCGCGGTGACCTGCCGTGCGGTGCGGGCCGCGACCGGCTGGACGGCGAGGGAAGGATCGGCCCTGAGCACGGCCAGATGCGTCGCGGCCAGTTCGGCCGCGGGCTCGGCTCCGAGCTCCTCGGCGAGGGTCCGCCTGGCCTCCTCGTATGTGGCGAGGGCCTCGGCCTGCCTGCCGCTGCCGTACAACGCCCGCATCAGCTGCCCCAGCAGCCGCTCCCGCAGCGGATGCGCGGCCACCAGGCCACGCAGCTCGGCCACCAGGGCCCGGTGCTCCCCCATGGCCAGCTCGGCCTCTGCACGGTCCTCGACGGCCGTCAGGCGCAGCTCCTCCAGACGTGCGATCTGGCCGCGCACGAACGGCGCGTCGCCCACGTCGGGCAGCGCGGGCCCTCGCCACAGGGCGAGCGCCTCGCGCAGGAGCGCGGCGGCACGCGCCCTGTCCCCCACGCCCAGGGCCTGGCGCCCCTGGGCCGCCAGCCGTTCGAAACAGTGGACGTCGACGTCCTGGGGACTCACCGCGAGCCGGTAGCCCGCCGGGTGGAACTCGACCGCCCCGGCGTGCCCGAGCAGCTGCCTGAGCCGGGAGACCTGCGCCTGCAGCGCGTTGGCGACGTTGCCCCGCTGCTCCTCGCCGTAGAGGCCGCCGATCAGCCGCTCCGCGGTGACCACCCGTCCCGCGTTGAGCGCCAGCATCGCGAGCAATGCCCGCGTTCTCGGCCCGCCAACGGCGATCGGGCCGCCCACGGCGTCCCGCACCTCCATCGCGCCCAGTAAGCCGACCCACATGGCACCGATTATCGTGCGTGGCCGGTCCTGCGCGCTCCTGTCCTCGGACCTGCCGTGCCGAGGGCTGACACTCGCCCCCAGGTGGTCGCGGAAGCCCGGGAAACAGCGAGATCCCGTCCAATCGAACCGATCGGACGGGATCGCACCGCCTTCTTCGCGCCGTCCCGAGGACGGCCCGAGACGGGGGTTCACGAGAGGGCCAGGCCTGCGGGAAACAGGAGACGGCGGGACCACCCGGTGGGCACGAGAGCGCACGGAGCAAGCCCCAAGAAGGTCCGACAGGGATCATCTGTAATAAAACCATCTGCTATGGTCTCTCTTATTGCTCTACGGAACAGGAGGCGACCGCGGCGTTCACACCACCTCCCGAATCCTGGGCACTTGGTGTGCCGTCCGCCGCGGGACCGATGACGATCCCGGACGGCAGCCGGTCTTCCCTCTCCGCCTGACCGCTGAAAGGACTGATTCTGATGAGCGAGAGCGACTACGGCCCAGGCCAGGGCCCCAGCGCCCGGCCCCTCACCGAAGAAGAAGTGATCCGGATCCTCGGCGAGCAGCGGTTCGGCGTGCTGGCGACCGTCAAACGCGACGGCCATCCGCACCTGGCCTCGATGGTCTTCTACTGGGACGCCGAGGAACGGGTCATCCGGTTCTCGTCGGCCGAGGGGCGCATCAAGGTGAGCCACCTGCGGCACGACCCACGCGCGACCCTGCACGTCCAGGGCGAGAACGTCCTCTTCTACGCCATCGCGGAGGGTGAGGCGGAGGTGTCGGAGGCGAGCACGGAACCCGGTGACGCGACCGGGCGGGAACTGCTGGCGATGGCCGGGGGCTTCGACGATCCGGCGGACGAGACGGCGTTCCTCGAACAGATGACGAAAAGCCGGCGTGTGGTGATCAGGCTCAGGGTGTCCCGTCTGTACGGAACGGCCCTGGACGGCCCCGTGAAGGACTAGCCAGGCCCCAAAACGGGAAAGCGTGGATGCGGCCGCACACGCTCGAACGAACCCGCCGACCCGGAAAACTGCGAGATCCCGTCCGAAATGCCGAAGCGCCTGGCGCGGATCTATGGGCATAGAACACCTGATCGGCCGGCTGCCGACTCGACGCTCATCCCGTCGGCACGAGCACCGCGCGGCCGGGCAGGCCATCCTGCGGAGCTCACGCCGGTCGGCGGCCACTGTTACACGCTCATCACGTGTTCAACGACACCCGATAACATCGATCCAGCAAGCTCTCCCCCTGTGATGACGAAACTCCTTCTCGCCGCCGTTCTCAGCCTGGGCGGCGCCCTTGTGCCGCAGTCCGCCTCTGCCATCCAGTGGGAGAAGTGCCCGCCCGATCCGCCTTACCCGGCCCCGGGCGACGGCATCGAGTGCGGCACGGTCGAGGTGCCCGTGGACTGGTCTCTACCGGACGGCGAGCAGATCAAGATCTTCGCCTCCCGCAGCAAGGCCCGCAAGCAGA
The DNA here is from genome assembly GCF_040689595.1 of Streptosporangium sp. NPDC051023. NCBI lineage: Bacteria > Bacillati > Actinomycetota > Actinomycetes > Streptosporangiales > Streptosporangiaceae > Streptosporangium > Streptosporangium sp. NPDC051023. The sequence continues at coordinate 28,113 of NZ_JBFBCE010000059.1, forward strand.
AGCTCGGCACGCTGGTTACCAACCCGGGCGGCCCCGGCAATCCCGGCGCGACCCCGGTCATGAGGGCCCCCGAGGAGTTTCCCGACGAGATTCTCGACAGTTTCGACATCATCGGCTTCGACCCGCGCGGCATCGGACGCAGCCACGACATCCAGTGCGACGACACGCTGGTGAACAAGACCTTCCCCCCACCGGCCACCCAGGCCGCCTGGGACGAACTCGTCGTGCACAACCGCAGGGTTGGGGAGAGCTGCCGGGAGAAGACCGGCCCGCTCTTCGACCACCTGGACACCATGTCCGTCGCCCGGGACGTCGAGGCGATCCGCCGCGCGCTCGGCGCGGAGAAGATCAGTTTCCTGGGCCAGTCGTATGGCACGCTCATCGGCCAGCACTACGCTCAGCTGTTCCCGGACAAGCTCGACCGGCTCGTCCTGGACGGCGTCGTGGACCATGGCCTTAAGACCGCCGCCGCTCAGTTGCTCGACGGCGCCAAGGAGTCCGAGCGCGCCTACCGCGAGTATCTGGACCCGGCCCAGAGGCGTACCGTGACGCTGCTGTTCGCCAAGGCCGACAGGGGCACGCTCAAGCACGGGACGACCATCGTCACTCCGCACATGCTGACCGCGTTGCTCAACGAGTATTTCGGCGCCGACTCCATGAAGGAGCTCATCAAGAACCTCGCCACCGGCAAGGGCGAGGTGCCCTTCGAGTCGCCGTACGTCGAGATCATGCACCGGGCCACGTGGTGTCAGGATTTCTCGGTCACGACGACGTTCGCCCAGTTCGGCAAAGCGATGGCCGCCGCTCGCGAGGCCGCCCCCGGCATCCGCCACAACGCCCAGTCCACGGACTTCGTGCTCGGCTGCCAGGGCTGGCCGGCGAAGGTGACCAACCCGCCTGCGACTCCGGAGCTGAAGGGGGTGAACGCGCTGATCGCCACCTACGAGCGCGATCTGGCGACCCCGAAGGCATGGGCGCTGCGCGTGGCGGCCCGCATTCCCGCCGCCAGGCGCGTCGTCCTCGCGGCCACCGGCCACATCATCTACGGTCGGCACGCCGTCACCGACGCCCAGAAGTGCGTGCAGCGCGAGATCTCCCGTTTCCTGATCACAGGAGAGAGTTCGGGCACTACCTGCGGTAACTGACAATCGAACGAGCCCTGCAACGACCACATCAGCCGGGAAAACGGCGAGATCCCGCCCGATCGAGGTGATCGGACGGGATCTCGTCAACTTCCTTCAGGCCGTCTCGAGAACGGCCCCAGGGTGGAGCTATGGGGATTCGAACCCCAGACCTCCTCCATGCCATGGAGGCGCGCTACCAGCTGCGCCATAGCCCCTGGTCACCGCTCCGAGTTCTCTCGTCGCGGCGCTTCGGAAGCATACAAGGACACCCACGTGTTCACCTAATCGACGGCGGTACGGCTCACGCCCTTCACGGGCGTGAGCCGTACCGCTCAGTCCTGCGTGATCTCGGGGCTGTCGTCGCTCTGGACGGGCTCCGGAAGGGTTCCCGCGTTGTGCTCCAGCAGGCGCCAGCCCTTGCGTCCCTCCTCGAGGACGGACCAGGAGCAGTTGCCCAGGCCGCCGAGAGCGGGCCAGAGCTCCTCCGGCAGGCCCATCAGCCTGGCGATGCCAAGCCGGATCGCCGCCCCGTGGGAGGCGACCACCAGCAGGCCGTCCTGGTCGAGCTGGGCAGCCCATTTGCGGATCGACGCCGAAACGCGCTCGGCGACGTCGGTGACCACCTCGCCGCCGGGGGCATCCCAGGCGGCGAACTGCTCGGGCCAGCCCGCGGAGATCTCCTCCCGGGTGAGCCCCTCCCACTCACCGCCGCCGCGCTCACGCAGATCCTTGTCTACCGAAACGCCCAAGCCGACGAGACGGCCGAGCGCTGAGGCGGTGTCGAAGGCCCGCTGCAGGTCGGAGGAAACGATCATGGTGGGGCGGAGGGAGGCAAGCAGCGAGGCCGCCCTGGCCGCCTGCGCGATACCGGTCTCGTCAAGCGGGATGTCGCTGTGGCCCTGGAAGCGGTGCTCGACGTTCCACAGCGTCTGGCCATGCCTCAGGCAGACGATGCGGCGACTCACTCAGTTACCGCCTCGCGGGCGCGCTGGGCCGCGACCTGCGTGACGCTGTCAGGCAGGGCGATGGAGGGACAGTCCTTCCACAGCCGCTCAAGGGCGTAGAAGGTGCGGTCCTCCTCGTGCTGGACGTGCACGACGATGTCGACGTAGTCGAGGAGAACCCAGCGGCCCTCACGCTCTCCCTCACGGCGGACGGGCTTGGCGTGGGCCTCGATCCGCAGCCGGTCCTCGATCTCGTCGACGATGGCTCGGACCTGGCGGTCGTTGGTGGCGGAGCAGAGCAGGAAGGCGTCGGTGATGACGAGCTGGTCGCTCACGTCATAGGCGAGGATGTCATCGGCCAGCTTGTCCGCCGCCGCCTCGGCGGCGAGTCTGACGAGCTGGACGGATCTGTCGGTTGCGGTCACGGTTTCGGTTAGTCCTCCAGTAGTCGGCGCTGTCACCTATCAGGGTGCCCGATCGGGCGCTCGTCGAAGAGCCGCAACAGGTACAACGCCTATCGTGTGCCACCCGATTCCGTGCCGCAAACGAATTGGCGGTCCGACGAGGGGCTCACATAGCGGTAGAGACCGCGTTTGTTGATGTACTGCACGATACCGTCGGGCACCAGGTACCAGATGGGCTGTCCCGAGGCGACCCGCTCCCTGCACTCGGAGGACGAGATGGCCAGGGCGGGAATCTCCAGCAGGCTCACCTTGCCCTCCGGCAGTCCCGGGTCACGCAGGATGTGGCCGGGGCGGGTGGCCCCGACGAAGTGCGCGATGGTGAAGAGCTCCTCGACGTCGCGCCAGCTCAGGATCTGGGAGAGCGCGTCGGCCCCGGTGATGAAGTACAGCTCGACGTCGGGGCCCCTGGCCTCGGCGATCTCCCTGAGGGTGTCGATGGTGTAGGTCGGGCCAGGGCGGTCGATGTCCACCCTGCTCACCGAGAACCGGGGGTTCGAGGCGGTCGCGATGACCGTCATCAGATAACGGTCCTCGGGGGCGGAGACGGTCTTGTCGGCCTTCTGCCATGGGCGTCCCGTCGGCACGAAGACCACCTCGTCGAGGTGGAAGTGGTGCGCGACCTCACTCGCGGCGACGAGGTGACCGTGGTGGATGGGGTCGAAGGTGCCGCCCATGACTCCCAGGCGTCTCTTCCCCTGGCCGGTGGGCGCGTTCATCATGAAACGGACCATACGCGTAAGCCGTACATGGCTTTTAATCACCCCCCGCGCATGCCCGGCGGCCCCGACGTAGCATGCCGGACATGACCACCACCCCGGATCGCAATCGCGTACAGCTTCCCGGCGTAAGCTCGCGTGCCTACGAACATCCCGCCGACCGGTCCGCGCTGGTAGCTCTGCGCTCGCTCAGCGGGTTCGACACGGTTCTCAAGCAGATGTCCGGCCTGATCAGCGAGCGCCGCCTGCGCCTCATCCACCTCGCCTCCGCCGTGCGCACCGGCGAGACCCAGTTTCGCACCCTGCACGACATGGGGCGCGACGCCGCCTACACCCTGGACCTGCACCGCATTCCCGAGGTGTACGTCCAGCAGAGCCCGCTGGTGCAGGCGAAGGCGATCGGCTTCGACGACCCGTTCATCGTCGTCACGACCGGTCTCCTCGACCTCATGGACGACGAGGAGCTGCGTTTCGTCGTCGGCCACGAGACCGCGCACATCCTGTCGGGCCACGCGGTCTACCGCACCATGCTGGACATCCTTACCCGCCTGGCCACCCGCGTCGCCTGGATCCCGCTCGGCTACATCGGTCTGCGCGCGATCGTCGCGGGCCTCGAGGAGTGGCACCGCAAGTCGGAGCTCTCGGCCGACCGCGGCGGACTGCTCTGCGGCCAGGACCCGGACGCCGCCCTGCGCGCGCTGATGAAGCTCGCCGGCGGCTCGCGCCTGCACGAGATGAACATCGAGGCCTTCCTCGACCAGGCACGGGAGTACGACACGGCGGGTGACGTCCGTGACGGCCTGCTCAAAGTCCTCAACCTGCTCGGCACCACCCACCCGTTCGCCGTCTCCCGAGTGGCGGAGCTGGACAAGTGGCGCCGCGACGGCGACTACGAGACGATCCTCGGCGGCGACTACCCTCGCCGCGCGGACGACGCGAACGCCAAGATCTCCGAGGAGGTCAGGGCCGCCGCCCGCTCGTACCGCGAGTCCTGGTCTCAGTCCCAGGATCCGTTCATCGGTGTCCTGCGCGACGTGGCCGAGGGCGCGGTCAACGCCGGAGAGCGCATCTTCAACCGCTTCTCCCGCCGCGACGGCAACTAGACGCCATGAGCTCCACGAAAAGGTCTGGAAGATCACCTTCTAGGCCTTTTCCGAGGGGAGCGACACCTCGTCTCGGATCGTGCCCTTCCTGGACGCGCAGAGCCGCACCCCGGGCAGGCCGCGGGGCCGTGCCCCGCTAGACAAGAAGCGCGATCGCGCGCACCGCAGCCGCGCACAGGGCGACGAACCCGCCCAGCACCGCGAGCGTGCGCAACCCCTCCTTGCGAAGCTCAGGCATCCTGGAGCTGACCCGCTCGACCTCTCTGCTGACGATCACACCGCAGACGACGCCGAACACGATGCCCGCGACGATCACCGGAACCGGCTGTAGCCACCACTCCGGAGGCAGCGACCCGCCGCAGGCCAGCCAGAGCGTGACCCAGGCGAGCGCGGCGGCGGGCAGTCCCGGCCAGGCCAGCACGGTCAGCACTGAGACCGCGAGGGCGGGCGGGAAGGTCACGACCCGCAGGACACCCCGCGACCTGGCCGTCTTGCGCTTCCTGACCAGCCAACGCCCGGCCCAGATCGCGCGGGCCAGGGCGGCGAAGACCCCGGTGACGGCGAAGGTCGCCACCGGCCAGATCACCGTGGCCACGACACACGGCACGGCGAGTACGGCCAGCAGGAGCACCAGCACCGCGCTTCCCGCGCGCAGCGGCCTCGGCCCGCCGCCTGCCGCGGCGTCCTCCCCGGCCCCCTCGCCCCCGCGCCTCCTGACCACCCGCCGAACCGGACGGACGGACTCGGCCACCTTGGTGCCGGGCCGCCCGCCGCGCGGGAACTCCTCCGCCTTGACACCGGGCCGCCCGCCACGCGGGAACTCCTCCGCCCTGGCACCGGGCGGGCCGGACCTGCCGCGGGTCTCCGGCTTCTTCACGGCCCCCTGCCCGATCGCATCCGGGACGGCCGTCGCCGCGGCCTGCCTCGTGATCTTCCGGGGCTCTGCATCGGAGATGGCGGCCCTGGCCAGACGGCTGAGGCGGGCGGCCAGGAGGGCGGCGGTCGGCCGTTTGGCCGCCTCACGGTGCAGGGCGGCGCGAACCAGGGGAAGCAGTGCCGCGGGAATGCCCGCCAGGTCGGCCTGGCCGTTGAGGATGGCGTACATCTGCGCCTCCGCCGGCCCCCTGCCGAAGGTCGGGCGCCCGGTCGCGGCGAAGGCGACCGTGGCCGCCCAGGCGTGCACGTCCGCGGGCTCGCCGACGGGCTCGTCAGCGAACACCTCGGGGGCGGCGTAGCTCGGGGTACCGAGAAAGGTGCCGGTCAGAGTCAGCCGGGTGGCATCCAACACCTGGGCGATGCCGAAGTCGATCAGAACGGGGTCGTCCTCGGCATTGATCAGAACGTTGGCGGGCTTGAGATCACGGTGGACGACCCCGGCCGCGTGGACGATCGACAGTGCAGTGGCCAGCCCGTGGGCCAGGGTGACCAGCGCGGCACCCATGAGCGGGCCGCCGCGCCGTACGCGGTCGAGGAGGGTGTCTCCCTCGATGTACTCCATGACGAGGTAGGGCCGCTCGCAGGCCAGGTCTGCGTCAACGACGCGGGCGACGTAGGGGCTCTCAACCCTGCGGAGGGCTCGGACCTCGCGCTCCAGGCGTATTCGGGCCTCCGAGTCGGCGTCGACGATGTCGTGGAGCATTTTGAGGGCGACGCTCTCACTGCGCTTGTTGGTCGCGCGGTAGACCTCGCCCATGCCACCTCTGCCGAGGCGTTCGACCAACGTATAGGAACCGACTCGCCCGAGACGACCCACGTGACCTCCTGCGTCGGCCACATGGTCTTGGGGGACCGCTGTGCCTACCGGGTCGCCCGCTCTCGCGCGCTCCCCTGCTCTCCAGCCATAGGAGTCAACACCATAGCGGGCGGATGCGACGAATTTCCGGCGGCACGCCGTACCCGAGGAAAGATCCGTGCGGCGGGCGCCTACCGTCGCACACGGTGCGGGCCCCCTCTCAGGGGCGCTTCGGCTCCTGGGATGAGTGGGCCAGCAGGGTGTCCAGCTCGGCCGTCGGCTCGCCCGACAGGTCCCGGCGCTTGGTGCGGCGCCAGTTCACGTGGCCCCGCCTCTCCAACCACAGCATCAGCCGATCGACCCCGAACAGCACAATGGCGACAAACAGGAATGCGATCACAATTTCCATGAAGTCCAGTCAAACCAGAGAAAGCCCGTATTACCTGGAGCGACACGCCGTCACATAAGGTGACGGTCGCTTCGACACCCTCATCGGCGGACGAACCTCCGGCCTGGATCGCCCCTCCTACCCCAGAGGCCACACTGCCATCACCACTCTCGACAGCGTTATGCGACTTACCAATTACTTAAAGTGATGTCAGGATGAGGGATGGAAGGGGCCTCCGCCCGCGAAGAGGCGCCATGACGCCGTCGGGTGCTCCCACCGGTCTCTCCGCCCCGGGTCAGCGGACCATCACCGCGCCGGCCCCCACGAACGATCCTCTGAGACAGACAGGAGCCCCCAATGCGCAAAGGCGTTGTTCGCGCCCTGGCCATCCCCCTCGCTCTCGCGGGCGCCGTCGCCGCCACACCGGCCGCCTCCGCCGAGCCCCTCCCGGCCGGGCTGAGGACGGTGGCCGGCAGCCCGGACGGCGGCGTGCCCGCGCGGGCGGGCAAGCAGATCGAGATGTGGGACGGACCGGCCAACATGCGGTCCGGCCCCACATCCTGGGACTCCGTCGTGGGGCAGGCGGGTCCCGGCGTCTACTGGGCCGACTGCCAGCGCACGGGCCAGACGATCTACTACAGAGGCAACAGATCCGAGAACTGGTCGCACATCAACAACAACGGCGTCTGGGGTTACGTGGCGAACGTCTTCGTCAAGGGTCCCGACCCGGTCCCGGGCCTCGGATGGTGTTAGCGGGCGCCGGAAACGACGTGCCCGGCGCCCGATCGGGATGACGCTTCGAACGCCTTCTACCTCGCCACGGCCTCGCCCCGCGCGATGACCGTGCCCTCCGCGGTGCGCAGGTGGCCCTCACCGGTGTAGACCCACTTGGTCGAGGTCAGCTCGGGCAGGCCCATGGGGCCGCGTGCGTGCAGCTTCTGGGTGGAGATGCCGATCTCCGCGCCGAAGCCGAACTCGCCGCCGTCGGTGAACCGGGTCGAGGCGTTGACCGCGACCGCCGCCGAGTCGACCAGGGCGACGAACCGGCGGGATGCTCCGACGGAACGGGTGACGATGGCGTCCGTGTGGCCGGATCCGTACTTCCTGATGTGCGCGACCGCGTCCTCGAGCGAGTCGACGACGGCGGCGGCGATGTCCAGCGAGAGATACTCGACCAGGAAGTCCTCCTCCCCGGCGGGCACCACGTCGCCGCCGTAGGCGGCGATCCTGGCGTCACCATGCACCGTCACGCCCGCGGCCGCCAGGGCGGCCAGCGCGCGCGGCACGAAGGTCTCGGCGACGGCGGCGTGCACCAGGACCGTCTCTGCGGCGTTGCACACCGAGGGGCGCTGCGTCTTGGCGTTGAGCAGGATCTCGATGGCGAGATCGGTGTCGGCGTCGGCGTCGACGTAGACGTGGCAGTTGCCGACGCCGGTCTCGATGACCGGGACCGTCGCCTCCTCGACCACCGAGTTGATCAACGAGGCCCCGCCGCGCGGGATCAGCACGTCGACCAGGCCACGGGCCCGCATGAGCTCCTTGACCGACTCGCGGGTCTGCCCCGGCACGAGCTGCACGGCTCCTGCGGGGACGTCGGTGCCGGCCAGCGCCTCCTGCATGATCCTGACCAGGACCGTGTTCGACTCGTACGCGCTGGACGAGCCGCGCAACAGGGTGGCGTTGCCGCTCTTCAGGCAGAGCGCCGCGGCGTCCACGGTCACGTTGGGACGACCCTCATAAATGATGCCGATCACCCCGAGCGGCACCCTGAGCTGGCGCAGCTCAAGACCGTTCGGCAACGTGCCGCCTCTGATCACCTCGCCGACCGGGTCGGGCAGGTCCGCGACCTGACGCACCGCGTCCGCGACGGCGGCGACCCGGGCCGCATCGAGCCTAAGTCGGTCGATCATGTAGGCGGAGACGCCGCCCTGCTCCGCCCGCTCGACGTCGAGCGCGTTGGCCGCGACGATCTCGGCGGACCTGGCCACCAGGGCGTCGGCGATCGCGCGGAGCGCGGCGTCCTTGGGCGCCCGCGGCAGCGGGGCCAGCTCGGCGGCGGCCTCTTTAGCCGCCAGGGCTACCTTCAGGAAGTCCTCGGACATCTCGCGCTCCAAAAGAACTAGTGGTGGGACTCCAGTATGACGATGTCGTCACGGTGGATGAGCTCGCGTTCATATTCCGGACCGAGGCTGGCGGCCAGCTCACGGGTCGACCGGCCGAGCAGGCCGGGGATCTCCCCCGCGTCGAAGTTGACCAGGCCCCTGGCGACCACCCCGCCGAACGGCCCGCACAGGTCGACCGGATCCCCCGCGGCGAACTCGCCCTCGACCGCGGTGACCCCGGCGGGCAGCAGCGACTTACGGCGCCCGACCACGGCGTCGACCGCCCCCGAGTCCAGGTGGAGCCTGCCCCGCCCCGTGGTCGCGTGGGCCAGCCAGAGCAGGCGGGTGCCCGGATGGCGGCCGTCCGGGTGGAAGCAGGTGCCGATGTCGGCGCCCGCGAGGGCCTGGGCGGCGTGCGCGGCCGCGGTCAGCACGACGGGCACACCCGCGCCGGTCGCGATCCTGGCGGCCTGCACCTTGGTGACCATCCCGCCGGTGCCGACCGCGCCGCCCTTGCCGAGTTCGACCCCGACGAGGTCCTCAGGACCGCGCACGTCGCCCAGCCTGCGGGCGCCGGGACGGCGGGGGTCGCCGTCGTAGAGGGCGTCCACGTCGGACAGCAGCACGAGCGCGTCTGCGTGAGTCAGGTGGGCGACCAGCGCGGCGAGCCGGTCGTTGTCGCCGAAACGGATCTCGTCGGTGGCCACGGTGTCGTTCTCGTTGACCACGGGCACGATGCCGAGCTCCAGCAGCCTGCTCAGCGTGCGCTGGGCGTTGACGTGGTGCGAGCGGCGCATCATGTCGTCGGCGGTCAGCAGCACCTGGCCGACCCGTAGGCCGTACCGGGCGAAGGAGGAGGTGTACCGGGCGACCAGCACCCCCTGCCCGACCGAGGCCGCGGCCTGCTGGGTCGCGAGGTCACGAGGCCTGGACGACAGGCCGAGCGGGCCGAGACCCGCCGCGATCGCGCCCGAGGAGACCAGCACGACCTGCGTGCCCGCCTTCCTGCGGGCGGCGAGCACGTCTACCAGGGCGTCGACCCGGTCGACGTCGATCGTCCCCTGCGGGGTCGTGAGCGATGACGAACCCACCTTCACGACGAGGCGCGAAGCCGTACGGATCCGATCGCGCACAGAGTCCACGAAACGTACACCTTTCCCAGATCACAGGATCACGGAGATCACCGAGAGACAGCAGGCTATCCGAGCCGGTTGTCCGTGCCGCGCGGCCCCTGATGCACGGCCTCCGCGTTGAGCGTCGGCTGCCAGTCGAAGATGTAACCGGTCTCCATGGAGCCGATGACCACCTCGGCGCCCGCCTTCGCGCCCGCCTTGGTGAGCTCCTCCTCGACACCGAGCCGCTCAAGACGGTCGGCCAGGTAGCCGACGGCCTCGTCGTTGGTGAAGTCGGTCTGGCGGATCCACCGCTCCGGCTTGGCCCCGGTGACCTGGAAGGTGTTCTCGTCGACCCTGCGCACAGTGAAGCCCGCGTCGCCGAGCTGCCTGGGCTTGATCACCAGGCGGGTCGGCTCGACAATCGGCGCGGCCTCCCGAGCAGCGGCGACCATCTCGCCCATGGCGTAGGTCAGCTCCTTGAGCCCCTCGTGGGTCGCCGCGGAGATCGAGAAGACCCGCAGGCCCCGCTCCTCGAGCATCGGCCTGACGATGTCCGCCAGCTCGCGGGCGTCGGGGACGTCCGCCTTGTTGAGCACCGCGAGACGCGGCCGGTCCTCAAGCTTGCCATACGCCCTGAGCTCGGCCTCGATCGCCTCAAAGTCGCTGATCGGGTCGCGATCCGGCTCCATGGTCGCGCAGTCGATCACATGCACGAGGGTGTTGCACCGCTCGACGTGACGCAGGAACTCGTGCCCCAGCCCCTTGCCCTCCGAGGCTCCCGGGATGAGGCCCGGCACGTCGGCGACGGTAAAGATGGTTTCGCCCGCGGTGACCACGCCGAGGTTGGGGATCAGTGTGGTGAACGGGTAGTCGGCGATCTTGGGACGGGCCGCGGAGAGCGCCGCGATGAGGGAGGACTTGCCCGCGCTGGGAAAGCCGACGAGCGCCACGTCCGCGACGCTCTTCATCTCCAGCATCACGTCGAGCTCGTCACCGGGCTCGCCGAGCAGCGCGAAGCCCGGCGCCTTGCGCTTGGCCGAGGCCAGGGCGGCGTTGCCGAGCCCGCCGTGCCCGCCCTCGGCGATCACGTAGCGGGTGCCCGCGCCGATCAGGTCGACCAGGACCTCGCCCGTTTCCGCGTTCTTGACGACGGTGCCGTCGGGGACGGCGAGGATGATGTCGGGGCCGTTCGCGCCGTCGCGGTTGGCACCGTGGCCCTGCTTTCCGTTGTCCGCCTTGCGGTGCGGGCGGCGGTGGTAGTCGAGCAACGTCGCGGTGTTGGCGTCGACCTCCAGGATCACATCGCCGCCGCGTCCTCCGTTCCCGCCGTCGGGACCGCCAAGCGGCTTGAACTTCTCCCGATGGACAGAGGCGCAGCCATGTCCCCCGTCACCGGCCTTGATGTGCAGGACCACCTGGTCCACAAAGTCCGGCATGCCTGCTTCCTACCCCTATCTGCGGAAATACCCGTTTAAAACGCGAACAGGGGTGGACCGCGCTACGCGATCCACCCCTGTCGTTGACGTCTGCCGGTGCGGATCTACTCCGCGACCGGGACGATGCTCACCGCGCGACGACCGCGCTTGACACCGAACTGCACGTGGCCGGCGGCCAGAGCGAACAGGGTGTCGTCACCACCGCGGCCGACGTTGTCGCCCGGGTGGAAGTGGGTGCCGCGCTGGCGGACGATGATCTCGCCGGCGTTGACCAGCTGACCGCCGAAGCGCTTCACGCCGAGCCGCTGGGCGTTGGAGTCACGGCCGTTCCGAGTGGACGACGCGCCCTTCTTGTGTGCCATCTCGCAAAACTCCCGAAACTCAGGCCTGGTCGATGCCGGTGATCTTCACCTGCGTGTACCGCTGGCGGTGACCCTGGCGCTTCTTGTAGCCGGTCTTGTTCTTGTACTTGAGGATCCGGATCTTCGGACCCTTGGTCTCACCGAGAATCTCGGCGGCGACGGTGAACTTGCCCGCCTCGGTGGTCACGTCGCCATCGTTGACGACGAGCACCGTCGGCAGCGAAACCGTGGAACCGACCTCGCCGGCGACCTTGTCCACCTCGAGGACGTCACCGACGGAGACCTTCTGCTGCCTGCCGCCGCAACGAACGATCGCGTACACCGCGGAACCCTTCTTCTGACTGCTTGCTCGCTGGATGCTGCGCCCCGCATCCGGCTATGGTCACTGATTCCGACCGACGAACCGGGTAGGCGCGCGAACAGGGCGCGCCACGAGCGCACCGGTTCACCAGGGTACCGGATTACCGGTGTCCTGGTCGAACCGGGCGGAACGTCGGAGGGCCGAACTAGTCGGCCGACTTGGCCTTACGGGAACGTCGCCGCCCCCGGCCCGAAGCCTGTACGGCTTGCGCGTCCTCTCCATGGACGTCATCAAGCGCATCGGTCACCGTATCACGGCCAGACGGCTCGCTGGCCGCTACGGCGTGACCGCCGTCCTTGGCGAGCTTCTCCGCGACGGCCTTCTCAACGGCCATCTTGCCCTGGGTGCCGCGCGGCTCCGGCTTGCTCTCGACCGGCTCGGTCGAAACGTGCAGGCCCCGGCCGTTGCAGCACTCGCAGACGGTCGAGAAGGCCTCCAGCAGGCCCTGCCCGACCCGCTTGCGGGTCATCTGGACCAGGCCGAGCGAGGTGACCTCCGCGACCTGGTGCTTGGTACGGTCGCGGGCCAGGCATTCCAGCAATCGCCGCAGCACCAGGTCCCGGTTGTTCTCCAGCACCATGTCGATGAAGTCGATGACGATGATGCCGCCGATGTCGCGCAACCTGAGCTGGCGGACGATCTCCTCGGCCGCCTCCAGGTTGTTGCGGGTGACGGTCTCCTCGAGGTTGCCGCCCTGCCCGGTGAACTTGCCGGTGTTGACGTCGACGACCGTCATGGCCTCGGTCCTGTCGATCACCAGCGAGCCGCCGCTGGGCAGCCAGACCTTGCGCTCCATCGCCTTGGCGATCTGCTCGTCGATCCGGTAGGCCGCGAAGACGTCTCCGCGCTCGTCCCACCTCGTGAGCCGCTCAGCCAGGTGCGGGGCGACGTAGCGGACGTACTCGTCGACCGTCTCCCACACGTCGTCGCCCGCCACGACCAGCGAGCTGAAGTCCTCGTTGAACACATCGCGGACCACTCGCACCGTCAGGTCGGGCTCGGACGACAGGAGCTCGGGCGCGCTGGCCGACTTGGCCTTGCGCTGAATGTTCTCCCACTGGGCCGACAGCCTGGCCACGTCACGGCCCAGCTCCTCCTCCGAGGCTCCCTCCGCGGCGGTGCGGACGATGACGCCGGCGTTCTCCGGCATCACCTTCTTCAGGATGCTCTTGAGGCGGGTGCGCTCCTTGTCGGGGAGCTTTCGGCTGATCCCGGTCATCGAGCCGTCCGGCACGTAGACCAGGTAACGGCCGGGAAGGCTGATCTGCGAGGTGAGCCGCGCGCCCTTGTGCCCGATGGGGTCCTTGGTGACCTGCACCAGCACCGACTGGCCCGACTTCAGCGCCACCTCGATCCGCTTCGGCTGCCCCTCGAGGCCCGCGGTGTCGAAGTTGACCTCACCGGCGTACAGCACCGCGTTGCGGCCCTTGCCGATGTCGACGAACGCCGCCTCCATGCTGGGCAGGACGTTCTGCACCTTGCCGAGGTAGACGTTGCCCACGTAGGACTGGCTCGCCTCACGGTTGACGTAGTGCTCGACCAGGACGCCGTCCTCGAGCACCGCGATCTGGGTCCGGCCACCGGTGCGACGGACCACCATCACCCGCTCGACCGACTCACGCCTGGCCAGGAACTCCGACTCGGTGATGATCGGCGGACGCCGCCTGCCGAGCTCGCGGCCCTCCCTGCGGCGCTGCTTCTTGGCTTCCAGGCGGGTGGAGCCGCGCACGCTCTGCACCTCGTCCACCGAGGTGCTGCGCCCGGCACGGGGCGCGCGGATCCGCACCACGGTGTTGGGCGGGTCGTCCTGGACCTCCCCCGCGTCGTCGGCGCCCCTGCGGCGACGACGGCGGCGCCTGCGGGAGCTGCCGCTCTCCGGCTCCTCCTCCTGCTCGGCCTCGGCGGAGGTCTCCTCCTCCTGCTGCTCGGAGTCGTCGTCCTCCGACTCGTCGAGCTCGCGTGTCTTGCCCCGTCCTCGGCCGCCCCTGCGGCGGCGACGGCGGCGGCTGCCCGCGTCGTCGTCGCCCTCCGAGTCGTCGTCCTCCGGCTCCTCGGCGGCCTCCGCCTCGGCCTCGACGGGCTCCGGCTCGGGCTGCTGGACCTCGGCGGGCTGCGCCGGGGCGGGGCGGACGGGCTGCTCGGCCCGGTACTGGTCGGGAGCCTGGAACAGCGGCTGGAACACCGCCGCAGGCGCCTGGAAGGCCACGGAGGGGATCTCGAAGCGCTCCTGGGCCGCCAGCCCGAACGGGTCGGCGAACAGGCCGGGGCGTTCCTCGGCGGCCTCCTCGTCCGCGGGCTCGTCGTCCAGCGGCTCGTCGGCGGGCATCGCGAGCAGCAGCGCCGCCGCGACCTCCTCGGCTTCGGCCGTGGTGATGTCCGCGATCCGCTGTACCTCGGCGAGCGCATCCTCCTGGACGGCCTTCTTCCGGGTACGGCTGCGCCTAGCCGGCGCGGGGGCCGCCTCGGCCGCAGGCTCCGCCTGTGTCTCGGCGGACGCGACGGGCTGCGCGGCCGTTTCCCGTAGGGCCGCCGCGTCGAGTTCGAGGGTCGCCTCGGCGACCGGCTCCGGGTCCGCCTTCTTCGTACGGCTACGCCGCGTGGTCGTCGAGGTGCCCGTTGTGGCCGCCCTGCGCCTGGTGACGCGCTTGGGCACCGTCTCCTGAACCGTCTCCGGCTCGGGTGCAGCGACCGCCTCGGATGCGGCCGCTGCCTCGGATCCGGCGACCGGTCCGGACACGACAGCCGGTTCGGGCGCCGCGGCCGGTTCGGGCGCCGCGGTCACCACAACCGGTGGGGCGGTCTCCGGCACCTCCGGCGGAGGACCCGCAGGCCTGCTTGCGGCTCGCCTGCGAGGCGTCGGCTTTGTCTGTTCGTTTGTATCCCCGCCAGGGCCAGTGGCCCCGGTGCTGGGCTCGTTGTCGAGCATGCGGGCGCTCTCCCGTCAGCTCCCGGGCGCGTCTCCGCGCCGCGCGGGAGCTCTCGTCTCTCGCTGTACGCCGGGCCATCAGCCCGGCGCCAAGTCCTATAGGTCGCCGCCGACGTGCCCGCCCACCGGTTCCGCTTCGCCGCCGCGCGTGATGTCGCGGTCCGGGCCGAAGGGGTCGGCGGGCTCACCGGTTCCCACGTCGAGCGGTCCCTGCGCCAGCCTGGTCACCTCGGGGGGCACCGGCGGCGCGAAGCCAGCCACAAGACGCAGTCCGGTAAGAACGTCGTCGGGTCGAACGGCAGGAGTTGCGTGCCGTACAACCATGCGAAGTATGACACATGGCTGACTGGACCCCTGACCTGCTGTTGTCTCAGTTCCCTCTGCAACCTCAAGGCTCAGCACCGCCTCTCGGGCATCGAAGCGGCGCAGTCCCTTTTTGGTCAGGCGCTCGACTTCGACGCGCTCCGCGGCGTTGAACCCCTCGACCGCGGCCTCGGCGAGAGCGGAATCCGCCTGCGGCAGCCGCAGCTCCCACGCCGAGCACTCGAGCCGGTCGGCCAGGTTTCCTCCGGCCGCCTCGATGACGGTCAGCACGTCGAGACCGGGCGGAAGCGAGGTGTCCAGAGCGGCACGCAGCCGGTCGGGGTCACATCGCCGGGTCACGCTGATCTCGAGGTACTCGGCCTCGCTCGCGACTCCGGTGGGCGCGGCCGCGCCCACGTAGGAGATCCTGGGGTGGGGTGAGAAGCCCGCGCTGAACGCCACCGGCACGTCGGCGCGCCGGACCGCGCGTTCCACGGCCCGGGAGATGTCACGGTGGCTGGTGAACCGCAGGCGGCCGCGCTTGGCGTACCGGACGCGCAGGCGCTGCACCACCGGCACAGGCGGAGGCCCATCGGGAACGGGTTTCAGAGTCGTGTCGTCCTTCCCAAGTCGTGGTCGTCGTTTCAGGATAGGCCGTGCTCACGCACGGCCTATCTCAGACAACCGTCAGTGGCAGCAGCTTCTTCCCCGTCGGCCCGATCTGGATCTCGGTGCCCATGGTCGGGCACACGCCGCAGTCGTAGCACGGGGTCCAGCGGCAGTCCTCGACCTCCACGTCGCTGACGGCGTCCTGCCAGTCCTGCCAGAGCCACTCGCGGTCGAGACCGGCGTCGAGGTGGTCCCAGGGCAGCACCTCGTTCTCCTCGCGTTCCCGCGTGGTGTACCAGTCGACATCGACACCCGCCTTGGCGGCGGCGTCCATCCAGCGCTGGTAGGAGAAGTGCTCGCTCCAGCCGTCGAACCGGCCGCCGTCCTCCCACACCGCGCGGATGACCTCGCCGACCCTGCGGTCACCCCGGGAGAGCAGGCCCTCAACGATCGAGGGCTTGCCGTCGTGGTAACGCATGCCGATGGCCCTGCCGTACTCCTTGTCGCCGCGCAGAGCGTCCTTCAACGCCCTGAGCCTGTGGTCGACGACCTCGTGGGAGGCCTGGGCGGCCCACTGGAACGGGGTGTGCGGTTTGGGCACAAACCCGCCGATGGAGACCGTGCAGCGAACATCGCGGGACCCGGTGGCCTCGCGCCCCGCCTTGATGACCTTCCTGGCCAGATCGGCGATGCCCAGCACGTCGGCGTCCTCCTCGGTGGGCAGGCCGCACATGAAGTAGAGCTTCACCTGCCGCCAGCCCTGGCTGTAGGCCGTGCTGACGGTCCTGATCAGGTCTTCCTCCGTGACCATCTTGTTGATCACCTTGCGCATCCGCTCCGAGCCGCCCTCTGGGGCGAACGTCAGACCGGAGCGGCGGCCGTTGCGGGAGAACTCGTTGGCCAGGTCGATGTTGAAGGCGTCGACCCGGGTCGAGGGCAGCGACAGCGAGGTGTTTGTGCCCTCGTACCGGTCGGCCAGGCCCTTGGCGATGTCGCCGATCTCGGAGTGGTCCGCCGACGACAGCGACAGCAGGCCGACCTCGTTGAAGCCGGACGCCTTGACGCCCGCGTCGACCATGTCGCCGATCGTGGTGATCGAACGCTCCCGCACCGGACGGGTGATCATCCCCGCCTGGCAGAAACGGCATCCGCGCGTGCAGCCACGGAAGATCTCCACGCTGAACCGCTCGTGCACGGTCTCGGCCAGCGGGACCAGCGGTTTCTTCGGGTAGGGCCACTCGTCGAGGTCCATGACCGTGTGCTTGTGGACCCGCCACGGCACGCCCGAGCGGTTCGGCGCGACGCGCTGGATCCGGCCGTCGGCGTGGTAGTCGACGTCGTAGAACCTCGGCACGTAGACGCCGCCCGACTCGGCCAGCCGCATCAGCAGCTCGTCACGCCCACCGGGCGAGCCCTCGGCCTTCCACTCACGGATGACCTCGGTGATCGCGATGGCGATCTGCTCGCCGTCTCCCAGCACCGCGGCGTCGAGGAAGTCGGCGATCGGCTCCGGGTTGAAGGCCGCGTGACCGCCGGCCAGGACGATCGGATCGTCCTCGCCGCGGTCCGCGGCCCTCAGCGGAATGCCCGCCAGGTCGAGCGCGGTGAGCATGTTGGTGTAGCCGAGCTCGGTGGAGAAGGAGAGCCCGAACACGTCGAACGCCCGCACGGGACGGTGCGCGTCGACGGTGAACTGGGGCACCCCCTCAGTCCTCATGAGCGCCTCCAGGTCGGGCCAGACCGCGTAGGTCCGCTCGGCCAGTGTTTCCGGCATCTCGTTGAGGATCTCGTAAAGGATCTGGACACCCTGGTTGGGCAGGCCTACCTCGTAGGCGTCCGGATACATCAGAGCCCAGCGGACCGTCGTCTCATCCCAGCTTTTGACGGTCGAGTTGAGCTCACCTCCGACATACTGGATCGGCTTCTGCACCCTCGGCAGGAGCGCTTCCAGGCGGGGAAACAACGACTCGACAGGCATACGGCCAAGACTATCCGCCTAGAAAGGGTGCCACAGGCGGTCGTCGCCCGCCCTGAGCGAGTCGAGCCGGTGCCGCAGCTCGGCGAGAGCGCTCTCATCGCGGTGGGCGTTACGCAGCACGGCGGTGAGGGTCTGCAGCTCACGCATGTCACGCAGCACTGGATACCCCTCCCACCTCGTCGCGTCGTAGCCGTAGGCCTGGCTGAAATTGGCCCGCTGGCGCTCGGTCAACCCGAACCGCACTCCCTGAAGCGTCGGGATCAGGTCGATCTCCCTCGGCCCGGCGCACACGCCGTCCCAGTCGCACAGCAGAAAGCCGTCACGCGTGCGGATCATGTTGCCGCGGTGGGCGTCCCCGTGCACGAGGCCGTACGGCAGCGCGAACTCAAGCCGCTCGTAGTAGGTCTCGGCCAGCGCCTCACAGCGTTCCAAGAGCCAGGCGCGGTCCGTCTCGCCGAGTGCGAGACCGGCCTCGATCGACCTGCGCACCGCGCTGAACGGATCGTGGGTCGGCAGCTCGAACGGCACCGGCGGCAGGTCGTGCAACCGCCGCAGCAGCGGCCCGAGCTGCGCCGGGTCCGGCGGGGGGCCGATGTGCTCCTCGTGGTGCCAGAAGGTCGCCAGAAACCCCTCCGCGACGACCGGCTGCTTGACGTCCAGCGGCCTGATGGTGGGAAACCCCTGCTCAGCGAGCCAGCGTGTGACCTTGACCGAGGTCACCAGGCGGTCGAACTTGCCGGGGGTGTTCGCCTGTGCCAGCCGTACGACTACCCCCTCGGCGGGCAGGTGGTAGACGGTGTTGGCGAAGTCACGCAGCAGCGTGACCCCCTCCGCGTCAAGATCGACCTTCTGGCATGCCTCGTTGAGTGCCATGGCTGCCCTGGTGAGGAGCGAGCCCTCGGCGGCGATCGTCATCGTCCACTCCTGTCTGAAATGGCGTGGTGGGCCCGCTGGGGCAGGCCAACCGCGCAGAAACTCTCGATCTGCCTGGCCAGCTGCTGCCCGCCAGGCCGGGAAGCCAGCAGCTCACGACCCGTGTTGAGCGTCGTGCCCAGGCTGCTGATCCGTCTGTCCGGCGCGAGCGCGAGGATCGGCGCCATCGCCTCCTCCGCACCCGCGGCATCGCCCTCCATGATGTGGGCGACCGTCAGGTGTGCGCTGGCCATGGACTCACACCCGTACGAGCGGTTCTCCCGCTCTCCCGCGGCGTAGAGTGCCAGCGCCTCGCGTGCCGCCTCGATGGCCGAGGCGGGCGCGTCGAGGTGCAGATGGGTGACGGCCGCGTAGTAACGCTCCTTGGCCGGGCGGAACGCGAACTCTCCCCCGATCTCGTCGTGCAACTCGTCGGAGCCACCCGCCCGCGCGTCCTCAGCCTGGCGCAACGCGTCGACCGCCTCCCGCCTGCGGCCCAGCATGGCGTAGGAGCGGGCACGCAGCATGTGCAGGCGAGTCGCGCCCGAGCCGGTGTGCAGGCAGGTCAGGCCCTCCTCCGCGTATCTGGCGGCGTCACTGTAACGCCGGTCCCACAACGCGACCGAGGATTGCATGCCACGCGCCCAGCCCATCAGCGCGGTGTGCCCGGCCACCTTGCCGTAGGTCCACGCGGCCCGCGCGAGGGTGTCGGCGGGGATGCGGCGATCCATGTCCATGCTGACGTTGGCCATCAGCCCGCACAGCGCGCCGGTGAGGAAGTAGAGCTCCCTGGCCTGCCCGGGGTGGATGCGCTTGTCCAGCGCCCTCCTGGTGCGTTCCTGCAACTCCCGCATCTCCACGAACAGCGGCAACGGCGCCTCGGCGACGTAGCGCTTACCGACCCAGATCACCTGCGTCCGCAATCGTTCCAGCGCGCCCGCGCCCAGTTCGCTCGCCTCGGCCTCCTCCGCGTGCGCGCCCGCCTCGTCGGCCGCGACCGTGATCAGGTCGAGGGTCGGGGGCGCGGACGGCGCGGAGCGCAGCTCCTCAGGGGTGTAGTCGTTGGCGAAGCCGAGCTGGACGGGACCGGTCTCGAAGAGCCTGGACAGCAGGTCGGTGTAGTCGCGGTCCGGCCGCGCGCCCGCCTCCCACTCCCGCCATGAGCGCTCGGTCAGGCCGCGCCGCTTGACGCCCTCCCGGTCGCACAGGGCGTGGAAGTGCTCGATGGCCTCCTCAACGGTCCACCCGTGGGCGAGCCGGCGGCATTTGAACCAGCTCTGCTGCGGGCAGCAGCTGCGGATCTCCTCGACCATCTGCTGGATGACGGCCGCGGACGGCGGCCCCGACAGGGCGGCGAGTGTACGGTTGCGGATGATGGTGGCACAGGCGAGGGCGGCGCGATCTCCGCCCCGTGAGCTCTGGGTCATAGGCTTTTTCGGCCCTTTCCCGATGGGGTCGCCCCCACGCTAGTGGTCTGATCGACACCGGGTGGACCTGAGAGCATTTCGCCGGTCGGGGAGAGCGCCCCCCTCATGAACCGCTACCGCCGAAGGGGACCACGGTTCCACCGTTGCGCAGCTGCGCCTGGAACAGCTGCCCGCACAGGCTGCTCGGAGTTTCGGCGAACCACACCGCGGGTGGGCTTCCGGCCGAAACCGCGGCCCAGCGACCCTTGCTGAACACGATCCTGTAGTCGGGGAACGCTGTACGCAGCAGTTCCAGTGCCCGTTGCCGCTCGGCGAGCTCCGATATCACGGCCCCTCCGTCATCGCGAGTTCCGTCATCGTTCCCAGAATGTTCGCTTGACTCACAGAAATCCAGTGAGAATTCAGAGGGGCGAACATGCGGACGGCTCTCATGTTCGCTGATTCAGAATGGTTGTTCGCGAATGTGGATAGCCTGGAGCAACCCGATAGCGATCATATTGGCGAAGGTCGCAGTCCCGCCATAGGAGACAAACGGGAGCGGAAGACCCGTGATCGGCATGATTCCAATCGTCATCCCGATGTTGACGAAGGACTGGAAGGCCAGCCAGCAGACGATCACCCCGGCCACCAGGGTGCCGAACCGATCGTCGCACTGCCGAGCGATCCGCATCCCGCGCAGCAGGATCACACCGATCAGAGCCACCACGGTAACCGACCCGAGGAAGCCGAACTCCTCCCCCGCCACGGTGAAGATGAAGTCGGTGTGCTGCTCGGGCACGAAACGCCCGGTCGTCTGGCCTCCCTCGAACAGCCCCTTGCCGAACAGCCCTCCCGACCCGATCGCGATCAGAGACTGGGTGCTGTTGTAGCCGACGCCGCGCGGGTCGCTCGCCGGGTTCAGGAAGGCGGTGAACCGCGCGATCTGGTACGGCTCCAGCACATCGAACAGCCAGACGGCCACCGCCCCGCAGACCACGAGCAGGCCGAGCCCGAAAACCCAGCGCTTACGGACACCTCCGATCACGATCGCACCGGCGGTGATCACCCCGAGGACCATCGTGGTGCCCAGGTCGGGCTGGAGCATCACCAGCCCCATGGTGAACCCGGCGACTCCCAGCGAGAGCCCGACGTCCAGCGTGCGAGGCCGGCCGGTGTCCCTGACCGGCTTGGCCAGCAGCATGGCGAGCATCAGCACCAGTCCGAGCTTGGCGAACTCGGAGGGCTGGAAGGCGAAACCGCCGCCCAGCATGATCCACGAGTGGGCGCCGTTCACGGTCGCGCCAAGCGGCGTGACGACCAGGACGAGCCCGATCAGGCTCACGCCATAGACCAGTGGCGCGTAGGTTCGCAGCGACCTGTGGTTGACCATCACCGCCGCGCTGGTCAGCGCGATCCCGATGGCCACGTTGAGGATGTGCTTCTTGACGAGCCCGGTCGAGCCGGGCGCCCAGGTCCTGGTCGACGACCAGACCAGCATCGTGCCGATCACCGTCAGCGCCGCGACGGCGACCAGCAGCACCCCGTCCATCCTGCGCACCGCCGAGGACGCCGCGACCGCCCTGCGCGCGAAGGAACCACCGCTCGGCACCGCCATCGGGCGACTCACCGGGCCACGGTCCCGTCCCGCTTGATCATCGGCAGATCGGCGGCCGGCCTGTGGTCCGGCAGCGCGGCACGGACCGGCTTCCCCTTGACCTGACCGGCCTGGGAGGTGAAGCCGTAGATGCCCTCGTAGATCTTCCGTACGGCCGGAGCCGCGGTCTGACCGCCCATCCCGCCCTGGGAGACCATGACGACGACCACGAACCTGGGTTTGTCCGCGGGCGCGAAGGAGGCGAACCAGGAGGTGTCGGCCTTACCGTAGACCTCGGCCGTGCCGGTCTTTCCGCCGACCTTGACCTTGTCCATGGGGAACCCGGCGAAGGCTCCGGCGGCCGTACCGTCCGAGGCGACCTCGCTGAGCGCCCCCTTGATGTAGGCCCGTTCCGCCGAGGAGATCGGTAGCCTGCCGACGACCGGAACCTTGATCTCCTTGACCATGGTGCCGTCGGGCCGCACCAGCGCCCAGCCGAGGCGGGGGCTGCGCAGCCTGCCGTCCCCGACCAGCGCCGCGTAGGCCGCGGCGAGCTGCAGCGGGGTCACCAGCACATCCCCCTGCCCGATGGAGAAGTTGGCCGCGTCACCGGGCCGCCACTGGTAGCCCTCAAGGCAGTTCTCGTACGCGAGCTGCTTGAGGAAGGTCGCCCTTCCCGGACTGGTCCTGGCGACCTCCGGATAGCCGGACTTGGCCCGCCTGCAGTTCTCCGTCTTGGTCACGGCCCACAGCTGCTTCTTCCACTCGCGGTCGGGGATGCGTCCCGCCGACTCGCCTGGCAGGTCGATGCCCGTCGGCCTGCCGAACCCGAAGGAACGCGCCATGGCCGCCATCGGCTCCTTGGTCTTTCCCCTGGGCCGCAGCCCGCCGTCACGCAGCCACTGCTCGTACGCCGCCTTGTAGAAAATCGTGTCGCAGGACTTCACCAGCGCCGTGTGCAGGGTGAGGGTGCCCATCCCGATGCCGTGAAAGTTGTTGAACGGCCTGCTACCGACCATGAAGGAGCCGGGGCAGTCGTAATGGCCGTGCAACGGGTAGCCGTCGTTGAGCATCGCGGAGACCGAGGAGACCTTGAACGTCGAGCCCGGCGCGAACTCCCCCTTGATGGCCCGGGAGACCAGCGGCCTGCCCGCCTTTCCCGACAGCAGCCGTTGATACTCGGGCTCGGAGATGCCCCCCGTCCACACCGCCGGATCGTAAGTCGGCGCGCTGGCCAGCGCCACCACCCTGCCGGTCCGCACATCGAGCACAACCCCCGCCGCCCCATCCGCGGTCGGCGCCGACTTCATGGCCTCCGCCAGAGCCTTCTCCGTGACCGCCTGCACCTTGGCGTCGATGCTGGTGATGAGCGTGTCGCCCGGCGTCGGCTGCACCTGGCGCTCGATCCCGATCACCTTGCCGAGCCGGTCGACCTGCACCCGCCGCAACCCGGGAATTCCCCGCAACTGCTTGTCGTAGACCGCCTCGAGGCCGTCGCGGCCAACCAGGTCGACCCCGGAGAACACCGCTTTGAACCCGTCACGCTTCTCCAGCTCCTCCTGCGTGATCGGCTGCAGGTAGCCGAGCGCCTGCGCGCCCGAGGTGCTGCCGGGGTACTCCCTGACGGCCTGCACCTCGGCGGTGACCCCGGGAAACTCCTCCTGCCGTTCCAAGATCTGCAGCGCCTCACGGGTGGTGACGTCGTCGTCGATCGGGATCGGCTGGTACGGCGAGCCGGGCCAGCAAGGCCTGGTGACCCCGGGGCCGCACGCCCTGATGCGCATGCGCAGATCCGCAGGCCTGCGGTTCAGCACCGTGGCGAGGCGCTGCAGCACGACCCTGCCGTTGCCCTCCATCCGATTGAGGCTCGTGCGGTCGACGGAGACGACGAGCCTGGTCCGGTTGCGCACCAGCGGACGCCCGGCCGAGTCGAGGATCTGCCCGCGTACCGCGGGCACCATCACGTCACGGGTGCGCGTCTCCGTAGCCGCCTCGACGAACTCCGCTCCGCGCACCACCTGCACCTGCCAGAGCCGTACGGCCAGCAGCGCCAGCAGCGAGATCACCAGAACCTGGAGCATCACCAGCCTGCCCCGTGTCCGGATCATGCCCGCCTCCCGGGGAGCCGCACCGGTGAGGACACCCCCCGTACACAGCGCCCACAGCACCCGCGGCGCCGCCCGCTCATCTGCGCCCCCGCACGAGATGCGCCAGGGGTCGCAACTCCCGCTCACGGGGCCCCTTGACGACCCTCATCACCAGCCACACTGTCGGCGGCGCGGCCAGCAGGTTGTAGCCGATCGCCCAGGGCAGCGTCGTGGTGAGCACATCCCCGTCGATCTGGGCGTCGCCGAGCAACGCGCTGGTCACCGCGACGGCGGGCGGCCCGGCCGCCGCACAGGCCAGCGCGGCGAGCAGCCTGGCTTCGGGACGGCTGTCGGCCACCCTGCCCGCCATGAACCCGATCAGGCACAACACCAGGGCGTACTGCCCGAGGACGTGCGCGGCGGGCGGCAGCACATCGCCGACGAGCCCGGCGCAGAAACCCATGACCGCCCCCGCCGTCGCGCCGCGGACCAGCGCGTATCCCACGACGACAAGCAGCACGAGGTCGGGCGCCGCCCCGCCGGGCAGCGGCAGCCGGTTCACGACCGTCACCTGGATGACCATGGAAAGCAGGAGCACCCCGGCGGACAGCACGTCACGGCCCACTGTCAGACCCCCTCACGCGGCACGTCCGGCAGCACGGCGTCACGCGGGTTGCGCCTGGGCGCCTGCACCACGACGCCGACCACGTCCAGCGCGGTGAGGTCGGCGTAGGGGCGCGCGTAGGCGATCCTGGTCAGCTCTCCCGGCGTCGCCTCCACATGCTCGACCACCCCGATCGGAACCCCCGCGACGTACGGCGCGCCACGCTGTGAGCCGAAGCTGACGATACGGCGCCCGGGAACGACCTGCGCGGTCGAGTCGAGCAGGCGGAAACGAAGAAGACGGCCGTTCTGCCCGACCCCGTTCACCAGCCCGATCTCGTTGCTCCCCTCGAGGCGTGCCCCCGCCGCCGAGGCGGGGTCGCTGAGCAGGACCACGGTGGAGGTTGAGGTGCTCACCTGGACCACCCTGCCGACCAGGCCATCGCCGTTCAGCACGGTCATCTCGGAGCGCACCCCGTCGGCGCTGCCCACGTCGAGCTGGACGGCCTCCTCGAACCCGGGTGTGCCGCGCCGCGCGATCACCTGGGCGGGCACCAACCTGTATCCGGCGATCCCCGCGACACCGAGCAGGCGGCTCAGCTCCGCCGAGTGCCGGCGGTCCAGGGCCTGGGCCATCAGGTCACGCCTGAGCCGCTGGTTCTCCGCGCGCAGGCCGTCCATGCGGCGCTGCGCGTCCGGCGCGGCCGCCATCGTCTCGAAGAACCGCC
Source organism: Streptosporangium sp. NPDC051023 (assembly GCF_040689595.1). Lineage (NCBI taxonomy): Bacteria > Bacillati > Actinomycetota > Actinomycetes > Streptosporangiales > Streptosporangiaceae > Streptosporangium > Streptosporangium sp. NPDC051023. Next base: position 53,106 of record NZ_JBFBCE010000059.1, read on the forward strand.
CGATCGGCCGGACGAGACTCGCTCCCGCGCTCTCCGCGGCGCCGAACAGCTCGGCCCCCACCTCCCTGAGCGGGCCCAGCGGGGAGTTCGCCCCCGCCCGATGGTCGACGGTCATGAGCACGAGCGCCGCGGCCAGCAGCACTCCCAGGCTCATCCGTGCCCGGCGCGTGTCTCTCATCAGTGCCGCGGCTCCGGCACCAGGACCTGCTGTAGCGCGTCGAAGTCCTCGACGCACTTGCCTGAGCCGAGGGCGACGGAGTCGAGCGCGTTGTCCACCAGGTGGATCGGCATGCCCGTCTCGCCCTTGAGCCGCTCGTCCATGCCCTTGAGCAGCGCACCACCCCCGGTGAGCGCGATCCCTCTGTCCATCAGGTCTCCGGAGAGCTCGGGCGGGCACTTGTCCAGCGTCGTCTTGACCGCGTCAACGATCACGTTCACCGGCTCCTCGGTGGCCTTGCGGATCTCTGCGGCCGAAACGACGATCGTCTTGGGCAGGCCGGTAACCAGATCACGACCGCGGATCTCGGCGTGTCCCTCCTCGGGGAGCGGACAGGCGGAGCCGATCGCCATCTTGATCTCCTCGGCGGTCCGCTCGCCGAGCATGAGCGAGTGCTCCTTCTTGGCGAAGGTGATGATCGCCTGGTCCAGCTCATCCCCACCGACCCGGATCGACTGGCTGGTCACGACACCGCCCATCGAGATGATCGCCACCTCGGTCGTCCCGCCGCCGATGTCGACCACCATGTTGCCGGTCGGCTCGTGCACGGGCAGCCCCGCCCCGATCGCGGCGGCCATCGGCTCCTCGATGATGTAGACCCCGCGGGCGCCCGCCTGGTATCCGGCCTCCTTGACGGCTCGCTGCTCGACCCCGGTGATGCCGCTCGGCACCGCGATGATGATGCGCGGCTTGGCGTAGTGGCGACGTTTGTGCACCCGCTGGATGAAGTAGCGGAGCATACGCTCGGTGACGTCGAAGTCGGCGATCACACCGTCCTTGAGCGGCCGGATCGCCATGATGTTTCCGGGAGTCCTGCCGATCATGCGCTTGGCCTCGATACCGATGGCCACGATTTTTCCCGTGGTCGTGTTTATCGCGACGACGGACGGCTCGTTGAGAACGACGCCGCGGCCCCGCACGTAGACGAGGGTGTTGGCGGTGCCGAGATCGACCGCCATGTCGCGGCCGAGGAAGGCAAGCTTGCTGCTCATGAGGAAGGCGGCCCTCCTTCCATCAGGTCGTCGGCGAAAACTACAGAACGCACTCGAATCGTAACGTGACGTACCCACCCCTGAGCGCAATGAGGCCCCCAGCTCCGGGAAAATCTTAAGTGGCCTCAAACACGCCGAGCCCCGTCGCCCTTGTGGGCGGCGGGGCTCGGCGAGGCCGGAAGACTAGAAACGGTCCGGGAAGAAGAGCTTGATCTCGCGGGCGGCGGACTCGGCCGAGTCGGAGCCGTGGACCACGTTCTCACCGATCTCCAGGGCGTGGTCGCCACGGATGGTGCCGGGGGCCGACTTGACCGGGTCGGTCAGGCCCGCGAGGGAACGGAAGGCCTCGACGGCGCGGGGGCCCTCCGCCACCAGCGCGACCAGCGGGCCCGAGGTGATGAACTCGACCAGCTCGCCGAAGAACGGCCGCTCGGAGTGCTCGGCGTAGTGCGTCTTCGCGGTGTCGGCGTCCAGGGTGCGCAGCTCGAGCGCCGCGACCTTCAGGCCCTTGCGCTCGATCCGGGCGATCACGTCGCCGATGAGACCACGCGCGACACCGTCGGGCTTGATCAGGACAAGAGTGCGCTCGGACACTGAGGTTCTCCTTTGAACGGGAATGACTCGCGGACTGCGATGAACGCGCGAAGTTTACCGTCCCCGGCCCGATTCCCAGTGGTCGGCGACGTCACGGGCGGTCGGCTCCGTCCCCCAGCGCCCCCTCGGGGGACGGGGTCGGCGGCGGAACCACCGGCAGCGCGCCGGGCTTCTCCGGCCCGGTCCCCGGCTCCGGCCCCGGTTCCGGCCTCGAGCCCGGCGTGGGCACGGTGCCCGGCCTCGGCCTCTGGTCCGTCTTCGGCTCCGGCTCGTTCTTCGGCTCTGCCTGCTCCGGGCTGTCCTCCTCGAACTCGTCCGCCGCCATGGAAGCGGCCTTCCCGCCGCCCTGCCCTGCCGGTGAGCCGGCCGCGGGCGGATCGGGGTCGACCGGTGGCGCCGGCGCGGGAATCGCGGGAGCCACCCCCTGGGAGACCTCGTCCATGGGAACGTCGTCGAGCCCCTCGACCGGAGGCAGCTCGACCCGTGGGAGGCCGCCTGCCGTACCGGCACGCGTCTGGGGGGAACGGCGGGCCAGGGCCGCGCCGAGCACGATCGTGACGACCACCAGGCCGCCGCCGACCAGGGCCCACATGTGCAGGGCCCCCACGAACGCGTCGACCATCGCCTGCGGGGTCCTGGCCCTTTGCAGGAGGGTGAGTTGGATCCCGGTGCCCAGCAGGAAACCGGACAGGACCCCGGGGAAGAGCAACGAGAGCGCAAAGAGCGCGGCACCCACGCCGGAAGAACGCAGCGCCGAGGTCACGGCGACCGCGGCGCCGACCGTGAGCAGCGCGAACGGGAAGATCAACGCGGGCCCCTCCGCCGCGGGCAGGAACAGCCTGACGACGCACAGCCCGGCGACCACGAGCGCCAGACCGCCCGCGGCACACAGCGGCACGACGGCACCGCCGAGCCTGCTCACCACGACCGCGGCGACCAGGCCCGCGATCCCGGCGACCACGAACGCGGGCCACAGGCCGGAGAGCCCCGGACCGCTCAGCCCGCCCAGCTCGACGTTAGTGACCTGCGCCGCGGTCGGCAGGACGACGACGCCGATCACGAGCGTCGTGTAAGCGGGCACCCTGCCGGTCACGCCCTCGAACCCGTTCGCCGAGGCCAGGAGGAAAAGCGCGAAGATGAACAGCGCCGCGGCGAGGATGAGCAGGCCGGGCGGCCAGTCGAACGTCGTGCCCAGAGCCAGCGCGGCGACCGCCGCGGCAAGCCCCGCCGCGACCGGCAGGCGCCCGCGCTCCACGACGCCGGGGCCCGCGGCACCGTCGCCGTTTCTCATCCAGAGCACGAGGTAGACGGCGGCGAGTGCCAGGGCGACGCCCGTGAGCATGGGGTACGGCTGGAGCGTGACCCTCCAGGACCTGACCTCGTCGAGAGGCCACAGAGCCAGCGCCTGCGCGGCCATGAGGCTCGTCGCCAGCATGCCCGCCCAGACGGCGCGCAGAGCCGGGGACCGCCCCCAGACCGCCACGAGGCTGGCCGGCACCAGCAAACCCGCTCCCACGCCGTGCAGGACCCGCAGAACCCCGACCAGAGGCGTGGACTCGGCGTACCCTCCCGCCGCGTCCGCGAGCGCCAGCGAGGCCAGCCCGACGACCAGGATCGGGACGGCGCGCACCCGGCGTAAGAACAGCGCCGCCAGCGGCACGGTCAGCACCATCGCGGGCAGCGCGAGCCCGTGCGCCCTGACCATCTCGACCTGCGAGATGTCCGGCGGGAGCAGCGCCGCGACCACGGAGACGGTGTTGGGGATGGCGACGATCGCCAGCGGAAGCGTCACCGCGACGAGCAGCCCAAGGACGACGTCGAGCATCAGCGAGGCACGGAGGGGGCGCGCCAGGTCGGCGGACCCGGCGGCCACCCCCCGGGTCGGCTGAATGGGAGGGACGGCCATGTTGGCCGACTTTAGCGGGAAGTCACGCCCTCGACACGGCGAGCGACGAATATCGCCGTGATCCACAGCGCCGCGAACACGGCTCCCAGGAAGAACATGGTCGGAACCAGGAAACCCGCGGCTATCGCCAGAACCTGAATCACACTTCCCAGGATGTAGGCGAAGGGACGTTTCAGCATTCCCGCCGCCAGGACGCACAGAACCGCCAGGCCGATCCCGACCGTCACCGCGACGGTGGGCGGGACCCCCTGAGTGTTGATCGCCACCGGTGTGAACAGCCCGACGACGATCGCCTCCATGCCCAGCACGCTGGCGCAGAGCCGCCGCATGCCCGGGGTGACGGTGAACATCTCTCGCCTCTCCCCTTCTGCCCGGGTCACGTGGCCTCCCCCGCCTTCAACAGCAGCCGCGCGTCTCCGGCCGTGACCACGGACCCGGTGATCAGCACTCCGGCCCCGCCGAACTCCCCCTCCTCGTCGGCCAGGCCGATTCCGGTGTCGATCGCCTCGTCAAGGCGCTCGGCCACGCGGACCCGGTCCGGCCCGAAGATCTCCCTGGCCAGTGCGGCGAGCTCGTGCGGCTCCATGGACCTGGGCGAGGAGTTCCTGGTCACCACGATCTCGTCCATCATGGGCTCGAGCAGCTCCAGGATGCCTCGGACGTCCTTGTCGGCGAACATCGCCACCACACCGATGAGCTTGGCGAAGCCGAACGACTCGTGGACGGCCTCCAGGGTCGCCTGCACCCCGCCCGGGTTGTGCGCGGCGTCGACGAGCACCGTCGGGCCCCGTCGTACGACCTCGAGCCTGCCGGGCGAGCGCACCTGTAGGAACGCCTGCCGTACCAGCTCGGGGTCGAGGGGGTCCTCACCGGCGGTCAGCGCCTCGACGGCGGCCAGCGCGCAGGCGGCGTTGCTCGCCTGGTGCGCGCCGTACAGGGGAAGCAGAACCTCCTCGTAGGTCCCCTTGAGACCCTTGAGGTGGAGCAGCTGGCCGCCGATCGCCAGCTCCCTGCCGAGCACACCGAACTCCAGGCCCTCTCTGGCCACGGTCGCCCCCATCTCGACCACCCTGCGCATCAGCACCTCCGCCGCGGGGAGCTCCTGCTGCGCGAGTATCGCGGTTGCTCCGGGCTTGATGATGCCCGCCTTCTCACCCGCGATCGTCGCGACGTCCGGGCCGAGATAGTCGACGTGGTCCAGCGAGATCGGGGTGATGACGGCGACCGTGCCGTCGGCGACGTTGGTCGCGTCGAAGCTGCCGCCCATGCCCGTCTCGATGACCGCGACGTCGACGGGAGCGTCGGCGAAAGCGGCGAAGGCCATCGCCGTGAGCGTCTCGAAGAAGGAGAGCCTGCGCCCCTGGGCGTCGATCATCTTGAGGTAGGGCTCGATGTCCTCGTAGACCTCGGTGAAACGCTCCTCACTCAGCGGGAGGCCGTCCACGGAGATGCGCTCGCGCATGGACACGAGATGCGGGCTGGTGAACCGGCCGACACGCAGGTTGCGCTCACGCAGGATCGTCTCGATCATGCGCGTCGTGCTCGACTTCCCGTTGGTGCCTGCGACGTGCACGACCGGATACGCGTGCTGCGGGGAACCAAGCACGTCCATGAGCGCGGCGATCCTGTCGAGAGAGGGCTCGAAGTTCCACTCGACGCCGCGTTCCATGATTGCTTGTTCGACCGCTCGATATTCCACGCCTCAAGCCTACTGACCTCACCGGCGACCTCTTTACAGGCCCGAGGGACGCCCTGAAGGTGGCCGGGAAGGGGAGGGCAGCACGGCGCCGACGCCAACCCGGTCGGCACCGACGAACAGGGCCCACCGCTGAGCAACCCCGCCACAACACCGACAGACCCCAGAAAAAGGCTCAAAAAAGGCCCAAAAAAGACCTAGGAAAGGCCCTGGAAACGCAAAAAAGGGCCACCCGAACCGGGTGACCCTCAAAAATGCAGAAGGAGGGCCACCCAAACAGGTGACCCTCCCTCAAAAGATTGTCCGGCGGCGACCTACTCTCCCACACCGTCCCCGGTGCAGTACCATCGGCGCTGAAGAGCTTAACTTCCGGG
>NZ_JBFBCE010000060.1:0-58474 GCF_040689595.1 Streptosporangium sp. NPDC051023
GTTCGCGTGGCTGGGCAAGACGGTCGACGGGGTCTTCCTGGCCTCGATGCTCACCGTGATCGGCTACTCGGTCAATGACAAGGTCGTGGTCTTCGCCCCGCCAAATACAAAGAATGAATCTCAGAGTGTATTAATCCATACTCGTACCACGCTTCGCCTCTTTCTCTGGAGATAACCAAGAGGGGTGAGAGTGAAATGTTACTTCGCTTCCGGCAAAAGCCTCATGCAGTGACAAAAGACGACTTGGATGATGCGCTCGCGACACTGGCCTCGTTTCAGGGGCACGTTCAGCACGCGGACGGGAAGGTGAGCACCCTCGTCGCGTTCCACGCGGGAGCCGCCGCGACCGTCGCCTCCCAGGCCTCGGCGGGCGCCGGGCTAGCCCGGCCCGTCGCCGTCGTGGCGGCCGTGCTGCTGGGCCTGTTCCTGCTCGGCTTCCTCGTCTCCGGGTACCACATGCTCCGGGCCCTCCGGCCCGTGTTACGGACGTCGGCCGTACGCAGCAGGTACAGCGTCATCGGATTCACCGGATTCACCGGATTCACCGGAGGCGGAAGGCGTGCGCCGTACGCCGAACGTCCCGTCCCGCCTGTGCTCACCGGCCTCGGAACGCGGATCTCGCGCGCGATCACCGGACCTGTGCCCCACACCTCGCCCACCCAGGCCGTGGTCGCGGAGGACGTCCAGGCCAGGATCACGGAGGCGCGGGCGACGACCCGTGTCCTCGCCGAGATCGCCGAGCGGAAGTATCGTCACGTCTCCAGGGCGGTGCCCTGGGCCGGGCTGATGCTGGCGGCCGCGATCTGCTGGCTGACCCTCGTCACCGTCTGGCAATGAGCGCCTTCCGGCGAACTCACTCTCCCCGCGAGCCGCCCCACGGGCTCACTCGTCGGAGGCGAAGGCGCGAAGACCCTCCGGATCCGTGACGACCACCTGCCGGTAGCGGGTCTTCAGGAGCTTGTGCTCCTTGAGCAACCTGACCGCCTTGCCCACCGCCGCCTCCCTGGCTCCGATCAGCCGCCCCAGCTCGGGCTGGGACAGCTGGACGCCGATGTCCATTCCGTCCTCGACCGCGAACCCGTGGCGTTCGACCAGCTCGCTGAGCACCCGCGCCAGCCGTACCGGGACCTCGTAGGCGGCGAAGTCGAGCCGGCGACGGTTGGCCCAGTCGAGGCGTTGCGCGATCATGGAAGCCAGCAGGGGCCACGACTCGGGACGATTGTTCAGATATGCCAGGAAGGCGGTGGCAGGGATCCTGAAGGTCAGCATGGGCGTGCACGCCGTGACCGTCGCCGAGCGGCTGACCCCCCTGAGCACCGCCATCTCCCCGACCAGGTCACCGCTCACCCTCACGCCGAGCAGCACCTCGACGCCGTTGTCGAGGATCGCCGTGACCTTGGCGCAGGCGGGTAGCCCCGGCCTGACCGAACGCAGCAGGAAGACATGGTCGCGCCGGAGGTCGCCCTGCCGGATCACGATCTCTCCCGGTTGGTGGGAGTCGGGCTTGCCCAAGGCGAGGAGCTCACCGCGCGCGCTCTCCTCAAGGGCGGCCATGAGGGTTCCTGCGGGCCAGGGCGACCCAGGCTCGCGATGGGATGCTCCGTTGAACACGAGACCTCCTCACTCGACGTACATGTCTCATCCACAGAGATCGTCAGACTTCTGTGGATGAGGGGAAGACATACCTCAGCATCGCTGATCGGCAATCTCCGCGATGGCGGTTTCGTGGGCGTACGATGCCAGCGGTATACGACCGCCAGTCACTTCGCGCATCCCGGCTTCCGCGCCGCGCCGTCGTGTGGCCTGATCTATGGAGCGGATGAGGCGTGAGACTCCACCGTACGGCCGCCGCCCTCACGGCGCTGGCGCTGTTCACGACGGCCTGCAGCGGAGCGGGAGCCGGAGCCGCGAGTGAGGGAGCCAAGGCGGGAAAGACCTCGGGCAGCCCGACGACGGCGCTCGCCTGGGCCGCCTGCGGTGACGGGTTCGAGTGCGCCAAGCTCGCAGTCCCGCTCGACCACGGCGAGCCGGGCGGCGAGAAGATCGAGATCAGCGTCATCCGGCTGCCCGCCACAGGCAAGCGCATCGGCTCCATCCTCATCAACCCCGGCGGCCCCGGCGCCTCCGGCGTCGACTACGCGCGCAACGCGCGCTCGGTGTTGAGCGACGCCGTACGGGCCCGTTTCGACGTGGTGGGGTTCGACCCGCGCGGGGTCGGCGGCTCCTCGCCCGTCCGCTGTCTGCCGTCGGCCGAGCTGGACGCCTTCAACGCCCTGGACAGCTCGCCGGACTCGCCGGAGGAGATCACCGCCCTTGAGGAGGGCGCGCGCCACTACGTCGCCGGATGCGAGGCTCGCTCGGGCAAGCTCCTGTCGCACGTCGGCACCGCCGACGCGGCCAGGGACATGGATCTGCTGCGCGCCGCCCTCGGCGACGAGCGTCTCACCTATCTCGGCAAGTCGTACGGCACGCAGCTCGGCGCGGTCTACGCCGACCTGTTCCCCGAGCGCGTCCGCGCCCTCGTCCTCGACGGCGCCGTCGACCCCTCGCTGTCCCCGCTGGAGATGAACGCCACCCAGGCCCGCGGCTTCGAGGTGGCTCTCGACGCGTTCCTGGAAGACTGCCTCACGCTCGCGGACTGTCCCTTCCACGGCACGGTGAAGTCCGCCCGCGACCAGATCGCGGACCTGCTCCACAGGACGGACCAGCAGCCCCTCACCAACAGGACCGCCGACCGCCGCCCGGTCGGCGAGTCGTGGACGATTCTCGGCCTGGTCACCCCGCTCTACGACCGGCAGGCGTGGCCGATCCTGCGCCGGGCGCTCACCGAGGCGCTGAAGGGCGACGGGACCACGCTGCTGCGGATGGCCGACCTGCTGATCGACCGTCATCGGGACGGCAGCTACTCCAACCAGACCGAGGCCAACACCGCCATCAACTGCGTCGACGCCGCCTTCCCGCACAGCTCCGCGGATTTCGCCGCCGCGGCCCGCGAGTCCCTCCGGGACGCGCCGCTGTTCGGGCCCTACATCATGTGGGGAGCGCTGCCCTGCGCCTACTGGCCGGTCAAGCCGGTGCCCCGGGAGAAGATCGACGCCCCCGGCGCCGCGCCCATCCTGGTCGTGGGAACCGAACGTGATCCGGCGACGCCGTACGAGTGGGCCAAGTCCCTGGCGGATCAGCTCTCCTCGGGTGTACTGGTCGACTTCGACGGCGACGGCCACACCGCCTACCGGAGCGGCTCGGCCTGCGTCGACCGCCTGGTCGACGACTACCTGGTCAACCTGCTCGTTCCCAAGGACGGTGTCCACTGTCCGAAGATCAGCTGATTCGGGGGCGCGGGAAGCCTCGGAAAGCCTGTAGACTGCCGTAGGCCACGTTGACCACGCGTGGTATGCCGCCTTAGCTCAGTCGGCCAGAGCACTTCACTCGTAATGAAGGGGTCTCGGGTTCGAATCCCGAAGGCGGCTCCAGGTCAGAGGCCCTCACCGGACACCGGTGGGGGCCTTTTGCTAACACCTTTGCTAACAGTGCCGCGCAACTGCTGGCTACTTCTGCGATGGTGGGGTGGAGCCCAGGTGGACCACCCCGAGTTATGAGGTTCTCCTGCGCAGGTGTCACTGGCGCGGCATCTGCTCATCGCCCTCTTCCCCACCTCCGGGGATGCGTTCACGGCTGTGATGACCAGGTCGCTGACTCGTGTCGGTGCGAATCGTTTCGCGTGGAATGAGCCGTAGCGCGGTCGCGGCTGCGATCATGCACGTGCCGATGGCGATCGCGATGGCTATCGGCGTGCCGCTGACGGGATCAGTCGTGACGATCGCACCGAGTAGCGCGACCCCGATCATGCCACCTGTTTGCCGAGCCGTGTTCAGAGCGCTCGACCCCATGTTCTTGTGCTGGTCGGGAGCAAACGTCATGACCGCGAGCGTCTGCGCGGGTGCGGAGAGTCCCATTCCGAAGGAGAACACACAGAAGCCGACTGCGACGAGCCAGTACGGCGCGGAGGCGACGGTGAGCAATACGAGCCCGATCGCCGAGAGGGTCATTCCGGTGGCCAAGCCGGTACGCGGCCCGAACTTGGTGATGAAACGGGTACTGAGAAAGGTCGAGACGAGTGTGGCGGCAACGGTCAAGGGGAGGAAGGCCAACCCGGTCTGAAATGCCGAGTAGCTGCGTAGCTGCTGGAAGTTGAACGTGTAGACGATCAGCATCCCGTAGAGGGAGAAGTTGTACGTCGCACCACCGAGCAAACCGGCGAGGACGGGACGCGCGGCGATGATGGCGGGCGGTAGTAGGACCTGTCGCCCGTGTCGTGCCCAGGAAAACTGAGCCGCGACGAAAACGATGAGGGCGACGATGCCGCCGACAAGCGCCGCGAGCACGACAGGGTCGAGCCAGCCGGCGACACTCGACTCAACCAGCGCCCACGCCGTTGCGGCGAGGCCGACGATCGCGATGGCCTGCCCGCGGATGTCGAACGACACGCGTTGCAGCGGAACCTCCTTCACGTTTCGCGCGACAAGCCAACCGGTGGCTACGGCAACTGGGACATTGAGCAGGAAGATGCTTCGCCAACCGAGAGTGTCGACCAGCAGCCCACCGATGAATGGGCCGATCATGAATCCGATGCCACCCATGCTCACCCAGACCGAGACAGCTCTGGTGCGTTCGGCCGTCGCTGTGAAGGTGCGTGTGATCAGTGTCAGTGGTGCCGGGGCGAGCAGCGCCGCACCCAGGCCCTGGCACACGCGGCCGAGGACGAGCATGCCCGTGCTGGGAGCGAAACTGCAGGCGATCGAGGCTACGGCGAACAACCCCAGTCCGGTCAGGTAGCCGCGCCGGGCACCGATCCGATCCCCGAGCCGGCCCGCGGACAACAGCAGCGCGGCGAACACGAGTGTGTAGGCGTCGACGGCCCATAGCGCGCCGGTCTGGCTTGCGTGAAGGTCGGTCCGAATCGCTGGGATCGCGACGTTGATCACGTTCGCTTCCATGATGATCAGCGCGGTGCCGAGACACAGGCCGGTCAGACCGAGTGTCCGGCCGGTGGCGGAGACGGGTGGCAGCAACTGCTTTTGGACAGCATCAGACGACACGGTCACTCCGGTAGGCAGAGGAACAGCGTGTAAGCAGGAGGTGACGGCTACCGGAAGGCGCGCCTGGCCCACGAGCGCCGAACCCAGCACGGCGCCAAGGCCTCCGAGCAGACGGGACCACCACGGCGCCTCCGGCGTCGCTATGCGATCGGGCTACGCACGATCGCATAGCGACTGAACCTGAGCGGCGGTCGCGCAAGACGGCATCTTGCAGGCACGGGGCGAGAACGGCAGGGCCCGCGAGCTTGTCGAGGGCCTGGCCCTGGTCGACCGGTGGTGGGCGCCGCTGTTCAGTTCGTGTGCGGAGCGCTCGCCCGCAGGAGTGACAGCACCCCTCGTACGGCGCGGTCGAAGGGCTCGACGGCTTGCGCCGCGCGGGCAAGGGTGTAGCCGCCCTGGATGACGGCGGCAATGGTGGAAGCGATCTCGTCAACGTCTAGATCGCCGGTGAATTCACCCGCCGCTACGCCTTCGGCGATCGTGCGCCGGAGGTGTTCGTGCAGTACCTCAAAGGTCTCGCGGATCGGTGCACGCAACATGTCGTCCGCAATGACGTCCGGGTCGGCGGTGAGCCGACCGATGCTGCACCCGCGCAACACATCGCGTTCGCGCCCCAGATATCCCGAAATTCGTTCGAGCGCGGTGCCTTCAGCAGCGAAGGCTTCGGTGATCTGTTGTTGCATCAGTTCCGCGCTGCGCTGCTCGGCCGCCAACACCAGGTCCGGCTTTCCGTCGAAGTGGTGGTACATGCTGCCCTGGCCCACGCCGGAGCGCGTCAGAATCGCGGTCGGACTGGTGCCGACATATCCACGCTCCCACAGCAATTGCCGCGTACCCTCAATCAGACGGTCACGAGCGTTCGGTTTCATGGTGCCTCCCAGCAATGCAGTGCGGTGTCTCCGCGGCTCATCTCACAGGTTCGGATGCCGCAGGTGCCAGTCCGTCTCGCGTTGATAGGCGTGGCCGAGCTGGATCAGTAGCTTCTCGTCGAACGGCCGGCCGACGAATTGGAACCCCAGCGGCATGTCGTCCTCGCCGAAACCGCCCGGCAGAGTGATCGTCGGGTTGCCGGCCATATCGAACGGAGTGACGAAGCGCAGGAAATCGGTCAAGGCGTCAGAGTCGGCATACAGTGTCTCCTTCTGCGCGAGCGTAAGACTCGTGGTCGGCTGCACCGGAGTCAGCAGGACGTCCACATCGCACAAGGTACGAATGAGTCCACCGGTGAACGCGAGCCGCTCATGGTGCGCGTGCATCAGCTCGATCCCGGACACCGTGTGACCTTGCGCGACGAGTCCGGCGATCGAACCGGGTGTGTCCACCGAACCATATTCCGAGGCGCGCGACGGGAAGGTCGTCTGGTGCGCGATCGCGGCCTCAACGCCGGCGTAACGCGACCACATGGCGTTGATGGTGCTGGTGTCGGGAAGGGTGACCTCCACGATCGTCGCGCCGAGGCGGCGCAGTACCGCGACGACATCGTCGAGCATTCGGATGGTCACCGAGTCGACGCGCGTCTCGTTGTACCCGCGGTCCACCCCGACGCGTACGTCACCGATCGGCGCGTCGAGGTCGGCCAGATAGTCGGGCACCGGCACGGGAACCGCAGTTGGATCATGCGGATCCGCTCCGGCGATCGCCCCCAGGATCGCGCCCGCGTCAGCCGCCGAGCGCGCCATCGGACCGATATGGTCGAGGCTCGCGGCGAGCGCGAACATGCCATGCCTGCTCACTCGTCCCCACGTCGGTTTGATGCCGGTGACGCCGTTGGCTGCGGAGGGATACCGGATTGACCCGCCGGTATCGGTGCCCAGAGAACCGAATACGAGGCCGGCCGCCACCGCGACGCCGGAACCGCTCGACGAGGCGCCGGACCAATAATCGGGATTCCACGGGTTTTGAGGTGGTGTGACCGATGGGTGGTGTTCAGCGAACGCGGCTTCGGTGAGTTGTAGCTTGCCGAGCAGGATGGCACCGGCCTCCGAAAGACGCTGTACCACTGTCGAATCGTATGTGGGCACGTATCCGGAGTGGATCGTGGTGCCCGCCGCGGTGACGATACCGGCGGTGAAGCAGAGGTCTTTCACCGCGATCGGCACACCGTGCAGGGGGCCTCGGTAGCGGCCCGCTGCCAGTTCGGCCTCGGCGGTTACGGCTTGAGCGCGGGCGACATCCGCCGTCACCGTGGCGTAACTACGCAAAACCGGATCGACCTGGTCGACCCGCGCCAGCAGTGCTTCGATCAGCTCCACTGGCGTGAGTTCGCGTGCACGTAGCCGCGCGGCGACTTGCAACAGGCTCGCATAGTGCACATGGGAGTCGTAGGCGGTGCGGGTCGTGGTCATGACCGCAAGAGTACATACTAGTATGTATGTTGTCGAGCAACGACGAAGCTGGACTGGTGGCAGCACCCGTGGCTCCGCTCCCCGTCACCCGGTCATCAAAACGACCGACCAGACAAATGGTCGCGGAGCGCGGGATGCGTGACCGCGCTCAGCCTTTCCTCCCAGGGCTCGTCGGCGGAGAAGGTGTCATCCATGTCGTGAATCGACACCAGGTGTTCGGGGCCGCGCTCGGTGAACGTGGCGGTCCGCATCGCATCGGTGAGCGTGCCATCGGTGGTGACGCGCAGCAGCACGGTCAGCCAGCCGTTCAGTTTCCCGGATTCCTCGCTGGTCAGGTCGATGCCATGGCGGTCCAGGAGCGGTCCCAACTCCGCGCCGTGCACCAGCACTTCACCGGCTTCATCGACCGAGGAGACGGTCCGCAGGTCGGCGACGAAGGTGTCGTCGAAATGGGTGTACCTCTGAGTGAGTCGGATGTCGCTGTGGCCGAGGATCTCCTGAACGGTCCGGACGTGGACGCCCTGCTCGATCAGAAGTGTCCCTGCGGTGTGCCGAGCGTCGTGGACGCGCGCCTCACGAACGTTGGCCGCGACCAGAATTGCCTTCCACTCCTCCCAGTCGTCGTGCGTGCCGATCGGCCTGCCGTTCGTTTGCGCGAAGACCACGTCGAAGATCGAGCCTGCTTTGAGGTCTAAGTACTTCCAGCGCAAGCCGAGCGCCTCGCCCTGGCGGAGGCCGAGTGCCAACCCCACCGACCAGCGGACGCCGTTGCGCATCGTGCTCGCCTGGTCGAGGATCCTCCGGGCTTCCCCCTGGCTGAGCTAGCTGAGCTCCTTGCGCATCTCCACGGCCTGTCGTCCCTCGACGCCCTTGAACCCGACCTCCTGGTAGCCGAGCCGGGCGTAGAGCGCCCGGTTGGACAGCATCTTCACGTTGGTGATCAGGCGGGTCGCGGGCAGGCCGAGCCTCCTGGCCTCGTCCTCGGCGAAGGCCAGCAGCTCCCTGCCGATCCCCTTGCCGTGCAGCTCCGGCCGGACGGCGACGTTGTCGATGTACAGCGCGCCGTCCTCCGGGATCAACACGATCAACCCGTCGATGTCCCCCATCAGGTGCACCCGCTGTTCGGCGATGAGCTTGCCGTAGTCGGCCTCCATCGGCAGCGGCCGCATCCCCACGATCTCGACCCACGGCTCGTAGGCTGCGAACACGATCTCCTCGACCGCGTCCCTGTCGCTCTCCCGCGCCAGCCTCATGCTTCCTGCCTTCACGACGTCGTCATGCAATGTCGTCATTCACCCGTGCTCATTGCCTAGACGCTCGACCGCCGCCGCCACCAGATCCTGGACCTCCTGCTCGGAGAAGACGTCCGGGAGCGTGAGCTGTTCGACGATGAGCCAGTTCATCGCGAGGAAGAGCAGTTTGACGGTGGTCTCGTCGCCGGGGAGCCCGGATTCGAGGTGGTAGCGGACGTTGGCGTCGATGTCCTCCCTGATGCGCTTGGTGAGGACGGCGCGTAGCTCCGGGCGGCGGGTCGCCTCCAACCGGAGCTCCAGAAGCGCGAGCCAGCCCGTGCGGAACGCCGTGATGCGGCTGACGATGTCGCGCATGAGCTCCACGACGCGCTCCTTGGTGCGCGGGCCCGCCAGGGAGTCGGCCATGGTGCGCTCGTCGGGCTGCAGCCGCTCGTAGATCCGCCCGCCCGCCTGCGTCAGCAGGTCGTCGCGGTTGGCGAAGTAGTTCGAGGCCGTGCCGACCGGCACCTCCGCCTGCGCGTCCACGGCCCGGAACGTCAGCCCGCGCGCCCCGTCGCGCGCCAGCACCTCGATCGCGGCGTCCACCAGCGCCGCCCGCCGGGCCAGGTTCTGCCTCACCATTTACACCACTCCACATGTAGTACTACGATTAAGCCACTTCAAGCAGAGTACTATAGGAGCAGTTTTGCGAAAGCTTGTTTACTTCGTCGGGATGTCGATCGACGGCTACATCGCCGGCCCTGGCGGCGAGATCGACTTCTACCCGCTGCCCGACGACATGCTCGAATGGATCAAGTTCGACTACCCGGAGACACTGCCGACCCACGCCCGCCCCCACCTCGGCCTGGCCGTCGACGCGCCGAACCAGGCCTTCGACACGCTGGTGATGGGCCGGGGCACCTACGAGCCCGCCTTGGCCATCAACGTCACCAACCCGTACGCCCACCTGCGCGAGTACGTCGTGTCGAAGACCATGGGCCTGGTCGAGGACCCCGTGAAGCTGGTGCGCGAGCTCAAGCAGGAGGACACCGGCAAGGACATCTGGCTCGCTGGCGGCGGCAAGCTGGCCGCGAGTCTGCTGCCCGAGATTGACGAGCTAGTCGTGAAGAGCTACCCGGTCGTGGCAGGGACGGGCATCCCCGGCTTCGCCGGAGAGTTCAGCCCGACCCTGTTCACGCCGACCGCGCGCCGCGAGTTCAGCAACGGCGCCACAGTCACCTGGTTCACCCGGTGATCACCACGGCAGAGGCCGACCGTGACGGAAGAAACCGCCGGTCGGCCCGTTGTCAGGCAGGTTCACCGCCCACAGCACGCTCGCCGCGCCCTCGGCGACCGGCCCACCGCCCGGCCCGCCCATGTCCGTCGCCACCCAGCCCGGGCACACGGAGTTGACCAGGATGCGGTCGCCGCGCAGCTCGGCGGCGAGCATCCTGGTGAGCGCGTTCAGCGCCGCCTTCGACATCGCGTAGGCGGGGGTGCCCGCGCCCATGCGCGCCAGCGATCCCGCCTCGCTGGAGACGTTCACCACGCGTCCGTGTCCCGAGGCGCGCAGCAGCGGCAGCACCGCCTGCGTGAGCTGCCAGGCGCCGAGCACGTTGGTCTCCAGCGCCTCCCGCACCACGCCCAGGTCCGCCTCGGCCGCCAGCTGCCAGGTGTCGTAGTGGATGGCCGCGTTGTTGACCAGTACGTCCAGCCGCTCGAGCGAGAGCCCGGCCACGGACTCCGCGTCCGACACGTCCAACTGCACGGGCACCACGTCGCCCTTGATGCCCTTCGCCGCCTCCTGCGCCTTGCCCAGGTCGCGCGCCGTCAGGATCACGGTGTCACCCGCCGCCGCCAGCTGCCGCGCCACCTCCAGCCCGATCCCCCGGTTCGCCCCCGTGACCAGGCAGGTACGGCTCACGCCGCGTCCCCTGCGAGCTTGGCGAACGCCGCCTGCCAGTCGGCCACGGGATCGCCTGGCACGCCGTACACCTCGAAGGTCTTGCCTCGCGCGGCGGGCACGCGCAGTGCCTGCACGCAGATCTCGGCGATGTCCTCGCGGCTGACCTGGCCGTCGCCGGTGTCGCCCTGGTCGAGCAGCAGCGCGCCCCGCCCGCCGGGCTGGCCGGTCAGCCAGCTGGGCCTGACGATCGTGTACGGCAGGCCGCTGCGCCGTACCGCCTCCTCCCCGGCGAGCCGGGCGCCGAGGATGTAGCCCATCTCGGGGTGCTCGTCCGCCCTGGTCAGGTAGATCTGTGTGACGAGCACGACCAACGTGCCGGGCGCGGCGGCCTCGACGACGTTGCGCACCCCCAGCTCGTGCACGGCCCTGGCGGCGGCCGCCGTGGTGCCTGACTCGACCGCGATCACCACACCGTCGGCGCCCTCGAGCGCCCGGCGGACCGCGGCCGGGTCATCGATCGAGCCCCGCACCGCACCGGGCCCGGAGGCGCTGCGTCCCAGCACCCGCACGCTCTGGGTGGCCTCGGTCAGCTTGCGCACCACATGACTGCCGACGCGCCCCGTGCCACCAATGACAAGAATGCTCACTTTCGCGAGCCTAGCCCCGGCCAGGGCGGTCGCCGGGTATCGCCCCAAGTGGCCGTGTCGGTGCGCCGCGTCCGCTTCTACCGTGGACGCGTGATCGAGATCGGCAAGCTCCAGCCCGCGGACCGGCCTGTGTGGGAAGCGCTCTTCCGTGGATACATCGACTTCTACCAGCGCGTGGAGCCCGACGAGATGTACCGGCGCGCCTGGGAGGAGTTCCAGGCCGACACCCGGCTGCACGCCCTGGGGGTAAGCCGTCGCCGAGATGTCCGGGGCCGGCCCAATCTGGGCCCTGCCATACGCCACGATGCTGAGCCGCATCTTCTTCGGGTCAGAAGACGACGCCGGAACGGTGTTCTCGGAAGGGTGGTGGCAACGGATGGCCCTGGCCCGCGTCCTCGTGCGCGAGCGCCGCAACCTACTCACCCTCGACGAAGTCAGCTCGGGACTCAACGCCGAGGCCGAGTACAAGGTGCACCGGCGGCTGCGCGAGCACCAGGTCGGGCGTACCAGCCCGCTCGTCTCGCACCGGCGTGGCTCGGTACGGGACGCCAGCCTCATAGTGCGCTCGGCGACGGCGGATCGTCGAGCAGGGCAGTCACGACGACCTCACCGCCTCGGGGAGCAACTACGCCCGGCTGCTTGCGACCCAGGTCAGCGGCTATCGCGTCGAGGTATAGAGGTCGCGATCATCAGGCCCATGTCCTGCCGTCGCAAAATATACTATCCCTACAGATAATGGAGGCAATATGCGAGGCGGCTCTGTCCTGCGCCTACGCGACGGCCCGATAAGGCGCACCGACGAGGGGAACACCATGTCTGGGGTAGATTCAACCACTTCGTCCCCATCGCCCACACCGTCGTTCGCTTCCACGGGGACACCCGCGTCGAGCCCCACGCCCCCAGGTCCCACACCAAGTCTGACGTCGCCAAGCTCTACGCCCACGCCCACCCAGTCGCCCACCGAAACGCCTGAGGCGTCGCCGTCTCTCTCTGCTGCCGCGTCCCCCGCCGCCTTCTCTTCGCCGGCCTCGCCTGGTCTTGAAGGTTCGGGCATGCCGAACATTGATTTCTTTGAGAGCACCTTCACGAAGGCGGCCAGTGGATTCACCGCCGAGCACGATGAGTTGGAGAGGGATATCCGCTCGATTCTCGACGCCATCGCCGCATTGGGCGATTTCGCCGGCACAGATGAGACGGCGAACACGTTCAGGAAGGACTATTCCACGGGGTTGGAGAACACCAGGACGTACGTCAATGCGCTACGCGACGTCTATCCCGCAGTCGCCGTACGGCTGGCCGCCACAAAGACCACCTTCGACGTCGCGAACTGGGCCATCATCGAATCCCTGCCGAAAGTGTCCGACCCACTCAAGTTCTCGGAGTCGGACGGAAAGCTCACCCCCTGACGTTTCTTGGAGACCTGATGACCACACCAGACGACGGTACCCCCTTCCTCGACGAGGAAATGCACCGCCTTCTTGCCCAGTTCCAAGCCGACACCCGGCCGCTGGAAGAATTGCAGGAGGGCCTTAACGCCATCCGCGGCCGAGGTGAGGCGGCCAATGGCCAGGTGGAGGTCGAGGTGCTGCCAAGCGGCGCGCTCGGCAGTCTGCGTATCGACTCGCGGGCGATGCGGCTCGGCGCGGACGCGCTGGCGGAGGCGGTGCTCGCCGCCGCGAGCGCCGCCACCGCCGACTTGACCACGCAGATGGCCGGGATGATGACGGACGGCCTGACCCCGTTCGCCGACGAGGTCAGGCGTTTCAGCCGGGACTAGCTACGTGGTCACCGGCGGTCAGTACCCGCGCCAGCGCCTGAACTGGTCCTGGCCTGCGGCGACACCCAGCTTGGCGAGCATCTGCTCCCAAGTGGGCAACAGGCTGGCCGGATCGTCGATCACGTCGCCGGGCCGGTTGAGCGCGTTCGCCGTACCGCTGAAGACGGTGGATCCGGTCAAGAACACGATGGCGTTCTGCGCCGCCTTGTTCTTCGGCAGCAGGTTCGCGGCCTTTCCGAAATTAGCGGGATCCACATGGTAGAAGACCATGCAGGCTGCGAAGTTCTTCAACATGTACTCGCCCTGGTCGCCCCACGACTCGATGTCCTCGCCTCTCGACAACTTGACCACGTCAACGAGCGACTGGTCCAGGGCCGTATAAGCGAGGCTGCCTCCTGTCGCGTAGATGAACCGCTTCCCCAGTGCGTGATTGAACATCTTGAGCAGCAGTCGTGCTTGCGACTTGCGTATCCCCCAGTTGATCATCACCTCGACCTTCTTGCCGATCGCCGGCCAGCAGAAGAACATCAGCAACTCGAGCCACTGGATCATGGCCATCGTCCGGAGCGTGTGCTGGACCTGCTCCAGCATGTCCGCGTAGGCGTCGACCGCGTCGGCCAGCCCGCGGATGTACGCGGACACCCGCGGCGGATAGGGAGCGATCTCTTCGGTGAAGTATTTCCTGAAGGCGTCGATGCTCGCACCGGAGCTGGTTTGCCACACCACGCTCGCGACCTTCTCCACGTCGTCCAGGCTGGCGTCCACCCGCTTGGCCAGCTGCCGCAACAGCTGCGCGGCCTCGCGCGCCTTGGCCGGGTCGCCATCGGGGTAAGCGACGGCCAGCATCTGCAAGACCACGCCGCCGACACCGACAGCGGAGAACAAGAACCCTGCCATCGGAAGCGACTTGGGGGTTGGGCTCACGTAACAGACCCTTTCTCCATCGCCGGACATCCTGACCTCCGAGGTCAGGATCATCCGACATCCTGCCAATATCACCTGCCACGCTAGCCCCATAGATTGCTCAATCCCCCCATTTCGATCAAAGCGAACAAACGGCGCGTGATGCCACAACTCCCCCACTCCCATATGGGTGGGGCTCGCCTCCGCCATCCTGATCTCCAAAGGCGCCGCAGGGACCGGCCGCACGTTCCGGGAGGCCATGCCGCCGCCCATGCCTGACCAGGCGCAACACTCACGCCTGGTGGCGCGCCGCAGCGGAATCAGTCGACAAGGAGCTGATTGTGAGCAAGCTCCCGGTAGAGCGGGCTCTCCTTTATCAGGTCATCATGGTTGCCCTGTGCCGCGATACGACCCTCGTCAAAGACGATGATGAAATCGGCGTCTCTTACGGTCGCGAGACGGTGGGCCACGATCACGAGGGTGCAGTTGTCCGCTGCCGAGGCGATCACCCGGCGGACGAGCACCTCGGTTCGGCCATCGAGATTCGCCGTCGACTCGTCGAGGAGGAGAAGTCGGGGTCGCGCGAGCAGTGCGCGTCCGATGGCGATCCGCTGACGTTCTCCGCCCGACAGCGTTGCGCCGAACTCTCCAACTGGAGTGTCCAAGCCTGCGGCGGAATCCCGAATCTTACCCCCGAGTTCCAGGGCATCCAGCATGCTCCAGCAGTCGGCGTCCGTCGCCTCCGGTGCGATGAGCGTAAGGTTGTCGCGGATCGTGCCCGGTAAGACGGGGGAGTCCTGCTCGACGTAGGCCACGCGGTCTCGTACGAGTTCGTGGGGAAGATCTGCCGTGTCGACGCCGTCGATGAGGATTTGTCCGGACGTCACATCGTAGAAGCGCACGATCAGGCTGAGCGTGGTGGTCTTGCCCGCCCCGGAAGGACCGACCAGGGCGACTCGCTGACCGGGATCGATATGGAAGGACACGTTTGAAAGGGTGCCCGGCCGCGAGGAGCCATTGCGCGCCGTGGTCCCGTAGTCGAAGGAGACGTTTCTGAACGTCGTGCTCGCCGCTCCGTCGCGTCTTTCGAATGTCGGCGCGACTGGCCGGTCCATCGACTCGCTCGGGAGGTTCGTGATCTCCCGGATGCGGTCAAGCGCCCCCATCGAGGAACCGAGAGTCCCCAAGGCGGAGAAGATCTGCCCGAGCGGGGCGATCAGCAGGAACACGTACATGAGGAACGACACCAGGTCGCCGATGGCGAGTTGACCCGCCGCGACCCTGAAACCGCCGACCCCCAGCACCACCAGCACCGCGGCTTGCATGGTCAGGAGCGACATCGGTTCAAGGAACGAGGTGATCTTCGCGACTCTCACCCCTGCTTTGCGCGCGTCGTCGGCGATGTGGACGATGGCCTTCTCTTCGACGTCGGTCACATTTCCGGCGCGAATGGTTCTGATACCGACAATCGCCCTGTCCAGTGCCGAGGCGAGTCGGCCAACGCTTCCCTGTAGTTCGCGACTCGCCTTTCTGACGGCCAGCGACATCCCCGCGGTGAGTGCCGCGAAAACGGTTGCTATGCCAAGAGTGATCCCGAAGAGCAGGGCGTCGAGCAGCAGCAGCGCGACCAGTGCCCCGACCATGGTCACAATTCCGCCCGCGCCCGCGAGAATCCCCTGGGCCAAGGCCAGGCGGATGATGGTGGTGTCGTTGGAGACGCGAGACACCAGGTCGCCGCTTCGGCGCTCATCAAACTCGCGAATCGGCAGTCGCAGTAATGAACGAATCAACGTGCGCCGGGCATTGAAGACAATGCCCTCCCCCATGCGGTAGAGGAGGTATTGCAGTAGTGCGCTGAGAAGTCCCGTGGTCAGGAGCAGGGCGCACACCGCTAGAACATAGGGGGACAGCTGTTCGCCGCCACCGGAGCTGCCGACCTGTTTCACAAGCTGATTGACGATGATGGGAAGCAGCAAGGATGCGGCCGCCCCCAGCAGGCTGACGACGATCGCCGCCGTGAGAAGTCTGCCGTTGCCCCTCAGCAGGCCCAGTAATTCACGGAGCGACGAACGGGCTCCTCCATCACGTCCCATGCCACACCATCCGATCTGTTGGTTCGATAACGGGGCTGCTTCACGCGTCCCATCGGCGGTATCCGAGCATGACCACGGCGATCAGGACGATGGTCCAGGCCGTGAGCAGCAGCGCGCCTTGCACCGGTGTCACCGCGCTCGCGTTGTCGGCCACCGGGAACCACATGGCGAATCCGGCCGTGTCCGGGAGGTATTTCGCCGCTTGGGTCTGATCGCGCAGGAGCGGTCCGACGATGAAGTAGTACCCCAGCAGGACGACGACCGCCGCGAGAGTCTGGCGTACCAAGGCGCCGACGGCTGCGCTGAGCAACGTCGTGAGCGCGAGATACGCGGTCACGCCGATGAGCACACGGGCGACATGACCTGAGGTCACGGGTGTGGCCGTGTCGCCGAGCGTGCTGGTCGTGAGCACGACTCCGGACGCGGCCGTGACCAAGGCCGCAGGAAGCACAACAATCGCCAACGCGAGGTGCTTGGCGGTGAGCTGGACGGTACGGCGGGGCATTGCGATCAGCGTCGTGCGGATCTGCCCGCCGGTGTACTCGGAGCAGGTGGCCAGCACGCCGAGGATGACGAAGCCGGCTTGGGCGTAGCTGATCGAAGCCAGTCCGATGTCGGTGGCGCTCCGCGTGCCGGTCGAGCCACTGAGCCCGGCGGTCGTGAACGCGATCGTGAGGATCAGGTTCACGACCAGGGTGCCTCCGAGCGTGAGCCAGGTCGCCGGAAGAGATATGAGTTTCGACAGTTCCGCGGAGAGTGCTCGAGCTGCTTGCCCGCCACGGGTACGGGGCGCCGACGTGGGGACGGCGGTCATGCGTCCCTCCGGGTGAACGCGATGGCGGCGATCACGAGCAGCGCGGCCACCCAGGCGGTCATGACCAGGCCGCCGACGAGCGGGCTGATCTCGACGGTGTTGTCGGCGAGATTCCTGATGAACATGCGGACCCCGGCCATGTCAGGCAGATAATTCGCCAGCGGCGTGATCCTGGTGAGCAAATAGGTGACGGTGACGACCGAGGTGTTCGCGATGAGCACGGCAAGCGGAATGACCCCGTGGCGGGTGAGCACGGTGATCCCGAAGGCGAGGAGTGCGGTGTACACCCAGTAGCAGACCACCCCGGCCAGCCGCGGAACATCGTCCGCGCCCAGGGCAGGGGCGTGCTCGCCGAGCACGATCTGGACGGCGCCCATGGTGGCCGCCGCCGCGACGATCGCGAGCAGCGCGCTGGTGATCGCGACCGCGGACATCTTCGCGAACAGGAAGCGGAGTCGGGAGGGCACCGCGGTCAGGCTGGTCGTGATCTGACGTCCGCCGCCGGATTCCGCGCTCTCGGTGAAGTACTCGCTGCTGATGGCGACGACGCCAAGGATGATCACACCCACCACGCCGAACGCCAGCTCCTGATAGCCGGTATCGATCCCGGCCGTCGTCTCGGTGCCGCTGGTGATCGCGCCGAGGGTTGAGGAGGAGGTGATTGCGGCGATCACGCTCGGTACGAGTACCCCGACCACCGCCGCGATCCACACCGTCGGCGATGAGGCGAGTTTCGAGGCCTCCGCCGCGAGCGCCCTCATCGTGCTCCGCCACCGGTGGTGAGGGCGAAGAACGCGTCCTCAAGGGTGCGGTACGAGCCGGTGACCTCGTCGAGGGTGCCGTCCGCGACGATCCTGCCCTCGTTGATAACCACGACATCGTCCACTGTTTCCGCGAGCTCGCCCATCAGGTGGCTGGAGAGCAGCACGGTTCGGCCGGACGCGGCGCGCTCGCGAAGGAAGATCCTGATCCACCGGATGCCGTCCGGGTCCAACCCGTTCACCGGCTCGTCCAGGATCAGAATTCCCGGGTCTCCGAGCAGCGCCGTCGCCAGCCCGAGGCGGCGCCCCATGCCCAGCGAGTAACTGCCGACCCGCTTTGACGCCGCGTGCGTCAGCCCGACGACTTCGAGCACTTCATCGACGCGCGCACGCGGCAATCCCGCAGAGCGGGCCACCCACCGCAGGTGCGCCCGGCCCGTCCGCGCCCGATGCGCGCCGGAGCCGTCCAGCATGGCCCCGACCATGGTGAGCGGGTCACGAAGCCTCGCAAACGGGACACCATCGATGAGCGCGGTTCCGGAGGTCGCCCGGTCCAGGCCCAGCAGAATGCGCAGCGTGGAGCTCTTGCCCGCCCCGTTCGGGCCGAGGAATCCGGTCACTCTTCCGGGCCGGGCCCGGAAGCTGATGCCGGCCAGGATCTCCTTGGAGCCTCGTCGCTTGACGAGATTGTCGATCGTCAGCATGTGACAAGCGAACCCCAAGCACGACCTCCGGTTCATCGGGCCGAAGACCGGACTTGGCCGCGCGGCTCGGACTCAGGTCTCTCAGACCCTGGGCTGATGCGTTGCTCGCGGGCGAGTCCTTAGAATCCCAGCGTGGGGGTCGACGAGGCACTTCCGAGACGCAGGCGGCAAGTCTGGCCGCTGGCCATCGCCATTCACGTCGTGCTCTTACTCGCCCTCCTCACGGTCAGCGACGGGGGCAGTGCCGCGGTCATCCTCCCGATCATCATCGCGGCCCTGGCGTTGACGGTTACCGTGTGGGCGGTGTTTCGCGCCCGCCAGCAGCGGATCGCGTACGAAGCACGGCTGACGGCCTGGGCCGGTGAACGGGCGGCACAGGCCGAACGACTCCGGATCGCGCGCGAGCTGCACGACATCGTCTCTCACGGCCTGGGCCTGATCACCGTCCGGGCAAGTACGGCTTGCTACCTCGGCACAGCGGACGACAGCGCCGCGGCGCTGTCGGATGTCGAGCGCATCGGACGGCAGACCACGACGGAGTTACGCCGCATGCTCAACGTGTTGCGAGACTCAACCGGCGCGATCGCACCTCTGCGGCCCGCGGAAACCCTCCAGGACCTGCCGGCCATCATCAAGGACGCCGAACGGGCAGGCCCGACCGTCACTCTCGGGCTCGACGAGGTCGATGACATCAGCCCTGGGGCGCAGCTCGCGGTCTGCTCCGTCGTGCGCGAAGCCCTCACGAACACCGCCCGGCACGCCGGGCCCACTGGCGCGAATGTGTACGTTCGCCGCGATGGCGACTGGATAGTCACGAGCGTCCATGACGAAGGCCCCGTGAACGGGTGGACCCCTCACCCGGGAGCCGGGCACGGGATCGAAGGGCTCAGGGAACGCGTCACCGCGATCGGCGGAACCCTCCACGCCGAGCATGTCGAGAACGGGTTCCGCGTCACCGCCCGTATTCCTGAGGCCCGGCCGTCATGAACGATCCCGCATCCCCCATCCGCGTCGTCATCGCCGATGACCAGCCATTGCTGCGCCACAGCCTCGCCGCCGTCATCAACGCCAGTGACGGTATGACGATGGTCGGCGAGGCGGGGACCGGCGACGAGGCGGTCAGACTCAACGCCGAGTTGCATCCCGACGTCGTGCTCATGGACATTCGCATGCCGGGCACCGACGGAATCGCAGCCACCCGCAGCATCACGACCGACGCGGGCAGCGGGTCAGTGAAGGTCATCGTGCTGACGATGTTCGAGCTCGACGAGTATGTCCGCGCGGCCCTCCAAGCCGGTGCCAGTGGCTTCCTGCTCAAGGATTCTCATCCCGACCAACTCCTTGACGCGATCCGTCGCGTTCATCAAGGCGAATCGCTGTTCGCTCCGAAAGTCCTCACACGACTCATCGAGGCTTACATCGCCCAGCCCACGGGCGAGAGGCCAGCCAGCCTGGAGGGTCTCACCGAGAGGGAGACCGAGGTCCTCGCCTTGGTCGGTCGTGGGCTCTCCAACGGCGAAATCGCGGTGAGGCTCACGATCTCGATCAAGACCGTGAAGACACATGTCGGCAACCTGTTGAGCAAACTCCAGGCACGAGATCGCGCGCACCTCGTCATCGCGGCCTACGAGAGTAACCTCATCCAGTCGACGCGCTGAACAGGTCTCGGTGCCTTCACCCGGGCTTCGCCTGAGGTGGATGGACACGCGCCGCGTGAACGACTTGGTAGGCAGATACCTTCTCAGGCTCCCCTATCGGCAGACCGTTCACCTCCACCCAGGCATGCGCGATGAAGGGGTGCAGGGCGAATCCGGCGCACCAATCGGGGGCATTCCCCTGGAGCCGGCACAAGATCACAACAGCCACCGAACGCTGGAGGCACCCTTGCCCCGCGCAGCGTCGGCTCAGCGCGCACACCATGTCCCGCGCCTTTCCGGCCTCCCCCACCGAGGTCTGGGCAACACCTCGGCAAAGACGCGACAGTACGGCGGCGAGACGGTCAGGGGAAAGCAGAATCATCATCCGTGCGACGGCGATGGCCGCACGCGCCTGAATCCGGTACATGAGCGGATGGGCCAGGTTCAACGCACTCAGCCCGTAGAGTCGGCGAGAATGAGACGAGACTCAACAAGAGCACCGACCAGCTGGTCGATGTCGGCCTTCACACGAGCGCGATCGATGTCGTGAGTCTGGGTGACCGCATCGACCACTTCGCCGACCGTCTCGCCGTCAAGCAGACGTTTCAGTATGAAGAGCGCCGTGCCGTTGACGCGCCAGTATGCCGCGTTACGCCCGGTCCCGACCAAGACCGCCTGCCCGTCGACCTCCTGCAGCGCAACGCCTTTGTTCAAGCGGATAGTCACGTTCTTCTCTCCTGTGGTCGTGAGAATGGTTGTCGGCAATCAATCCACGGCACGCAGCCAGCGCTCTGCGGTGACCAATTTCTCCAGCTCCAGCAGCCCGACGTCAGCCGCCGCGGGTTCAACGAGAACCGGTTCGATTCGATCTCGCTCAACGATTCCACGCTCCACCAGGCGGCTGTCTTTGAACTCGGTGAGGAGTTGATCCCGACGGCTTTGATGTTCGGCGTAGATATCCGAGGTGAAGTCTCCTCGACCTCTCTTGTCGTAGAAGCCGCGTGGCGCGATGTGATCCAACGTGGCGGCCAGCAGGGGCTTGTCCACGGAGTCGCTGATTCGCGCGGACGCCGGGGCGTTCAGCACCGCGCGCACGACACGGATGTCGGTGTAGGGCGCGCACCAGCGAACTTCGTACTGCCGGTAGATCTCGGAGAACTGGCGAAGTATCTTCCCTTGAAAGGCGATCGACTCCACGGTCTGGTGCGCCAGTGGATCGCGCCCCAATGGCTCCGGCGTCGACTTCGCCACGTCGGAGAATGCCTCAACAATCAGGTCTTTCGCTTTGGCCGTGAGCCAATGGGGAAGGACCACAGGCGGGAACCACGAGTACGCGTCCTCGGGCCGCGAGGGAATGTCGCGCTCGATCGATGTGGCGATGCGTGTGAAGTAGCTCTGGTAGCTCTCACGGGAAAAGGCGCCCTTGAGGAGTGGAACCAGGTGCAGCTTCTGGCCGAGCTGAAATTTACGCATTTGCCGTAGGGCAGTCAGGGGATTCTCTTGCCGCAGAGCCCGGAACAAGCCAGGGACCAGGTCGAAGAGCTCATCGCCACCGAGTCCTGTGAAGTGAACGTGAGCACCCGTTCGGCCGACTTCTTTCACCAAGAGGTCCAGGTAACCACGAGACGCGGCCCAAACGAGCGGACCTTCGGAGATGGATGCCGGGTTCGGGTCGGGATCCAGATCGAATGCCGTGCTCTGCTCGGCGAGCGGTGCGAACTCGTGCAACGGCAGCCGGAGATCTCCGGCGACCTCGCGGGCACGAGTCGTCTCGTCATTCCATGAGCTC
Organism: Streptosporangium sp. NPDC051023; assembly: GCF_040689595.1. Lineage (NCBI taxonomy): Bacteria > Bacillati > Actinomycetota > Actinomycetes > Streptosporangiales > Streptosporangiaceae > Streptosporangium > Streptosporangium sp. NPDC051023. The sequence goes on from NZ_JBFBCE010000060.1 coordinate 21,708, forward strand.
ATGGACGAGGTTCTGTAGGTGGTGAATTCGACGCCCAGGTCCGCGAGCAGAAAACACAGACTGGTCGAGTCCAGGCCGCCGGACAGGTCCGCGCTGACTCGCCGGCCACTGCCGCGGACGGTTTCGCAGAGTGCTTCACGGAGGGACGCGCGAACCGCTTCGGCCGACGACACGAAGTCTTCCCCCGAAGCCGGAGGAGTCCACCATCGAACGGGTCGAGCAGACCCTTGCGCATCGATCCTCAACCACTCGCCGATGCCCAGCGAGGACAGCCCGTGCCACGGTGTCCACGGCGCGAACGAGTGAATGGGCAGTGACTTCACCAAGGAGAGCGCGAGCCAACGCTCGTCAACCCGGGGCCGTGCCATCTCCCTCAGCACATGCAGGCTGTTCGAGGCGAGCGTAACGCCATGAATCACGCCCCAAATGAGCTGCCTCTCAGTGCTCAGCGAACCCTGTAGCCGCTGCCGCCCATTAGTCGAAGCAAGAAGGAAAGTGTGCAGGGTCAGGTCGCTTGCGATGTCGTCGACACTTGTGTGGGGCGCGAGACCTTCGACTTTGGTCGCTATGACGGGATTACTGTTCGCATCCGGAACGGCGATCCTCGTGCCATCTGAAAGGTCTCGGACCATCCAGTCCGACAGGTCGTCTGTGAGGATCCAGAGCCTTCCCGAGGGATGTCGAATGACTTCCGGGTCGATGTCCCAGCCAAGCCGGCTGACGAATCGCTGATCGACGTCTCGGTCCGGTAAAGTCAAGAACTTCACGTGACGTCACCTAATCGTTGATATCCAAGTTCGTGCGGCTGGCGAGTTGACGCCTGGCAAACAGTGTGGGTGAGGTGAGATGACTCGCCTCACCCACACAATGAATTGCCGTACTACGGCTTGATGAACGTGTGTCCACCGAAGAGGTCGCGGTAGTCCCACCAGGGGTAGCCGTTAGTGACCTCGCGGAATCCGCCAATCTTTTCCAAGACCGGGGCGACGTAAATCTGCTTCTCCATGCTTCTCACCTCCTGCTCAGGGTCGGGCCACAGGCCAGGCGCAGCCGCGCCTACTAAGCCCCGCAATGGGAGACGGTCGGGGCATTTACCCCAAGCCCGTGGCTCGTGAGATCACGCTAACACGCTATGCGGGAGATTGGTTAGATCGATATTTGGTATATCCAGAATTGGCAGCCGGTTATCTCTCGGGGCTGCTTTCAAGAAATATGATTCGCGTACGCGGATACCACGATATACCTCCGTCTGTCATCTTCTTATAAATAGTAGGAGTGCTTTCCCTGGCCTGCTGTTTCAGTGCTTGCGACTACGGTGTGGATATTTCTGAATGCAGGCCGTGATGAGGCTGGAAGCGGCGGAGGCGGGTGTTCGCGAATGGCGTCCACGTGACGGGCCGGGGTCGGACGGCCTGCCACGGTGAGCAGGGGCATGCCGGTATCCAGGCCGGTTTACGACATCTCGGCCGCGCTGCCGAGGGCGACGTCCTGCAGTGTTAAAGGTTGACATCCTATGACAGAGACGGAAATCATTAAAGGTGTGTTTCTGCGGACTTCCGTTGGCGGAAAGCCAACTCAGGAGAGCCATGAAGTGTCCGATTTCCTCCTTGCCGCCGACTGATCACATCGCGCTATCGCGAAGCACGCCCACACGCATGAAGGCGTTCCTGGTCGAAGCATGATCGACCATGCGTGTGACGATTTCGGGGGGTGGAGGTAGGGCTCTCCTGCGCCCCATGGTTGTGGCCAAGCAGGGGCTGGCCCTAAGGAATCAGCGTCGGAGCCGAGCCGAGCTGGCGTTGGCTCTCTTCTATGGGTTTCAAACCAGGGGGATGATGCTCAATGGCGATGCCACTCCTCGATCCTGTCCCAGCGAAGGGGGAGAAGCGCGTCACCGCCCGTCGAGGGGGTGGCGGGGCGCGGAAGAACCCTTCGCAGGAAAGACTGGGGCTCGACTCCCGCGTACAAGCCAGGAGGCTCGGGCTGCTGCTTCCCGTGGACATGTCGTTCGAATCGTGGCGGAGGATCGGTGATCAATTGTGTGTGATCGCCGACTCCTCCACCTGGTGGCTGGGCGATTGGCTGGTCTACGGCGAGGAGTTCTTTCCCGACCGATATCGGATAGCCCTCGCCAAGACCTCGCTGTCGTACAAGACACTCCGTAATTACGCGTGGGTGGCTCGCAAGTTCCCGGTGTCCCGTCGACGGGACACGCTGAGCCTGCAGCACCACGCCGAAGTGGCCGCCCTGCCGGAAGACCAGCAGGAGATCTGGCTCACGCGCGCGGAAAGCGAAGGCTGGCCGCAGAGCAGGTTGCGCAAGGAGATCCAGGGAAGCCGCGCCCATATCGAGAGTGCGGACCTGGTCAAGATGACCATTTCCGTTACGGTCTCTTCCGGGCAGGAGCAGCGCTGGATCGCGGCGGCGCGGAATGCGGCCGTCTCCCTGCCCGAGTGGATCGCCCGCACACTCGATGAAGCCGCGGCGCCAATCGACCGCTAGTACTGCGACAACATCTCGTTTTTGTAGTACTAAGCTTGATCTCTAACCTGTGCGTTGTTGTCGGGCGGTCATCGTGGGGCTCCGTTTGACGGTTTTGCCGACGCCGTAGCGAGGTGCCGGTCCGCGATTCTTGGAGCCGGGCGGGCGCCCAGGACCGGGCTTGCCGGGTTTCGGTGCGCCGGCCGGAAGGGTGACCTTCGCGCGGAGGTTCCGAAATCCCCGGCGGGACTCTCGCGGGGGTCAACCGGCGGGCGGGGCGGGGGCGTCGGCTAGGCCTTCTCTTTCGGATCACTCTCACGGCGTCCGATAGGTTGTCTGCCATGGCAGAACTCGGTCCCGTCGCCTGGCCACCTGCCCCGATAAGGACCGAACGCCTTGTGCTCCGTGAGCCCGAGGCCCAGGACCGTGCGGCGCTCATCGAACTGTTCACCTCGCCCGAGGTGGGCACCTACATTGGTGGCCCTCGACCGCGTGATGAGTTCGAGCGCGCGTTGCCTGCCGTGCCCACGCGGCGCCCCGGCCTTTTCGTGGTCGATCTCGATGGGGCGATGATCGGCATCATCGAGATCGACCGGCGCGACGCCGAGCGTCCGGGACACGTCCGTCCGGATGGCGGTGAGGCCGAGCTCGGCTACATGTTCCTGCCGGAGGCCTGGGGATACGGGTACGCCGCCGAGGCGTGCGCGGCGGCACTCGACTGGATCGCCGCCGCGCTTCCCCGCGAGCCGGTGGTGCTCAGCACCCAGACCGCCAACGACCGCTCGATGCGCCTCGCGATGAAGCTGGGGTTCACCGAGGTGGAGCGGTTCGAGGAGTACGGCGCCGAGCAGTGGTTCGGTGTGTGGTCCTCGGTCACGCCGTCCGGTTGAACTCGGCCGTTTCTCTCAGATCATCTGAATCGTTGGTCTGGGTATGTCGTCGACCGATGCCCAATGGGTTGGATCGAGCCGCTGTTCTGGCGATAAGCGGGCACCAACCTGTCCGGCACCGACCGCACTCGGTGCCGGACAGGTTGGCTAGCGGGCAGCCCGCAGGATCAACTTCGTCACCACGTTGGGGTGGCTCATCATCGCGACGTGTGAGCTGTCGATCTCGACGGTCGTGGCGCCGGCCCGCTTTGCCATCGTGCGTTCGGCTTCGGGCGGGATGATCTTGTCCTGCCGGGCGATGAGATACCAGCTCGGCACCGACTTCCACGCCGGCGCACCGGACGGTGTGACGAGCGCCGCCAGCGCGCCGGGCCGCTGGGTCGCGGCCATGACGCCGGTGGTGCTCCGCGGAAGATCCTGCGCGAACAAGCTGTGGAAGTAGGCGGGGTCGATGTAGGCGTCCCCGTCTCCCGGGGCGGCGCCCGGGTAGGGACGCACGATGAGGTGGTCGGTCACGTCGGTGTGGCCACCGCCCAGCGAGTTCGCGGCGGCGACGCTCTCGCCCTCCTCAGGGGCGTAGGCCGCCACGTAGACCAGCGCCTTGACCTTCGGGTTTCCTGTGGCGCCGTTGCTGATCACCGCCCCTCCGTAGGAATGGCCGACGAGCACGACCGGACCGTCGATGGTGGTCAGGAACTGCCGGAGGTACTCGCCGTCCGCCTGCGGTCCGCGCAGCGGGTTGGAGAACGCGACCACTTTGTAACCGGCCGTGAGCAGTTGGCCGGTGACGGTGTTCCAGCCGCTGGAGTCGGCGAACGCACCGTGAACCAGGACGATCGTCGGCTTCGCCGATGATGTTCGGTTCACCTGTTCTGCAGCGGCGGCGCGGGGGCCGGAGGACGCGTTCGCGGAGGTGGCGGGCCCGGTGAGAACCAGCCCGCTCAGGAGGACAGTGGCCACGGCGCCGGTGACTGTCCCGAGCAACCGACGACGCGGACGGGAGCGCGGAGGCGCGCTGGCTTGGGAGTTGAAGGATGTCATGGGGACTCCTCGGGTCGATGGGACCCGCACATCGTCGGCCGGTGGACGCAAGTGTCGGACCACGTGATGTTCGTAGTCATCCACCGCTGGTGCTGTCCGCGCGGATGACCTACCGTCGTCCACATGATCAGACCCGCGGGGCTCTTCGGTCGCGATGACGAACGGCGGCGGTTGGGTTCACTGCTCAGCCACGCGCGCAACGGCCGTGGAGGATCACTTCTGATCACCGGTGAACCGGGAATCGGCAAGACGGCGCTGCTCGAGGCGGCCACTGCCGGCGCGGTCGGTTTGTCGACGCTTCGGCTCGACGGTTTCGAGTCGGAGATGACGCTCCCCTTCTCGGCCATCCAGCGGCTGACCATCCCATTGGGCGAGCATTTACCCGCCCTTCCCGAGCGCCAGCAGCAGGCGATCCAGGTTGCCTCGGGCGTCGCCGAAGGACCGCCACCCGATCGTTTCCTGGTGGGGCTGGGGGTGCTCGGACTCCTCGCCGCGGCTGCCGCCAAGACGCCCGTCGTGTGTGCTGTGGACGACGCACACCTGCTGGACCAGGAGAGTCTGGAGGTCATGGCTTTCGTGGCTCGGCGTCTGGCCGTTGAGCCGGTTGCCATACTGTTCACCGCCAGGGATGAAGAAGGTTTCGCCGCCCGCATGGGCGGCGTTCCCGAGCTGGTGCTCGGCGGGCTCGATCAGGAGTCCGCCACCGCTCTTCTCAGAAGGTCGCTCGCCGCTCCGATCGATCCGGCTTCAGCGGCCTCGATCGCGCGGGCCACGGGTGGGAACCCGCTCGCGCTCATCGATCTTGCGGAGGGCCTGTCCGCGCCGGAGCTCGGCGGTGTTGGCCTTGGTAGCGACCCGATCCCGGTGGGCCGTCGTCTTGAGGCGCACTATGTGCGGCGTGTGCGGCAGACGGACGCCGAGGTCCAGCAGTGGGTGCTGCTGGCCGCCGCGGATACGACAGGCAACGTCGACTTCATCACCTCCGCAGGGCGCGCGATGGGTCTCGGTGAGGGCGTCGCCGATCGGGCCGAGGCCGCCGGGCTGGTGGAGCTGCGGGAAACGGTCCGGTTCCGGCACCCGTTGGTGCGATCTGCCGTCTACAACGCGCCCTCGGGTGCGGACCGGCGGCGGGCACACCGAGCCCTGGCCGCAGCCGCGGACCACCTCGGGATGGTCGAGATCGAGGCATGGCATTCGGCGAAGGCCACGCTGGGAACGGACGCACGCGTGGCCGACCGGCTGGAGCACACGGCAGACCTCGCCGCGCGCCGTGGTGGGGTCGCTTCGCGGGCGAGCATCCTCGCCCGCGCCGCAGAGCTGACCCCGCCCAGCCGGGTCAAGGACTCGCGTCTGGTCGGCGCGGCAGAGGCCGCCCTCGCTGCGGGGGCCGCCCAGGTGGCCCGGGAGCTGCTGGAGCGGATCGACACGGATTCCGCCGATCGGGTCGATCGAGGGCGTGTGATCGTCGTTCGCTGTGCGCTGGGCATGTTCATCGCGGATCCCACCGTGCTGTTGCTTGGGACGGCCGAACTCGTCCGGGCCGCGGATGAGTTCAGCGGACGCGACGCCGAGCGTGAACACCGGACACTCCTCAAGGCGTTCGAGTTCTGTATGACCGCCGACCGATTCATGCAGGGCGTCTCGCTGCACACCTTGGGCCGGCGCTTTGAGGCGGTGTCGGCGTTGGGTGGCGGGCTGGACACGACCATCTTGGCCGGCCTCGGGGCGCTCATCCTGGAGCCCTACGCACAGGCGGTTCCGCTGGTCAGGGCGGCCTTCGACGCGATCTTGAAGCTGCCGGATCGCGAGATGATGGACATGGGGCCGGCGATCGCGGCGCTGGGGACCTTCCTGTGGGATGACGCCGGTCGCAGGGCCGGGCTCGCCCGGGCCGCCACGGCGGCTCGCGAGGCCGGGGCGCTCCAGGCACTCGATTCGTTGCTGTGGGTCACGTCGCTGGCTGAGCTGACCGGTGGAACCGTGAAGCGGGCCGAGGAGGCCATGGAGCAGGTCCGCGAAGTACGGCTTGCGATGGGCTATGACGCGGAGAACGTGATCAATGCGGCCTTGATGGCGTGGACCGGTTCACCGCGCCATGTCGTCCTCGCCATCGCGGACGGTGCGAACTCCGTCGGCTTCGGTGGCGTCGGGGCCTCCGCGGTCGCGGCCGTCGGCCTTCGCGACATCGCAGAAGGCAACTACCGCGACGCCTACGACCGCCTCAAGCCGCTGGTCGGGGAACCGTTTCTGCAGGTGACGCCCACCCAGTACGCCGACTTCGTCGAGGCCGCGGTCCGGAGCGGGCACACCCACGAGGCACAGCCGTACGTCGACCTGCTCATCGACCGAGCCACGGCGAACGGGTCCCTGTGGTGCGGTGGGGTCGCCGACCGCGCTCGAGCGTTGACCAGCGAGGACTCGACGGCGGAACCCCACTTCGTGGCCGCGATCCAGGCGCTTGAGCGAACATGCGCGGAGATCGACCTTGCCCGCGCCCATCTGCTCTACGGCGAGTGGCTGAGGCGGATGAGACGCCGCCGTGACGCGGGCGAGCAGCTACAACTGGCAGTCCAGCACTTCGAACGCAGCGGCGCCCAGATGTTCCTGGAGCGGACCCGTGCTGAGCTCGAGGCGGTCGGCGTGAAGCCGGTTGGCCGCCGTGGCTCCGGTACACCCGATCTGACCACTCAGGAGTCAACCGTCGCCCGCCTGGCGGCACTCGGACACACGAATCCGGAGATAGCGGCCAACCTCTTCATCAGTGTGAACACGGTCGACTACCACCTGCGCAAGGTGTTCCAGAAGCTGGGCATCTCCTCACGGCGCCAGCTCGCAGACAAGCTGAAGGCCGCCGACCGCTGAGCGACTACGTGAATCACGTGGTCCGCGAGAGCGGGCACCGGCGGCACGCTCGATTCACCCATCGAGCACAAGGAGGCCACGGTGCCCTACGTCACCGCCGATGACGGAGCCCAGATCTTCTACAAGGACTGGGGGACCGGCGGATCCCCGGTTCTGCTCAGCCACGGCTGGCCGCTCAACTCCGACGCCTGGGAGGCGGCCGCACTCTTCCTCGCCGAGCACGGGCACCGCGCCATCGCCCACGACCGGCGTGGCCACGGCCGCTCGTCGCAGACCTGGCACGGCAACGAGATGGACACCTACGCCGACGACCTGGCCTGCCTGATCGACAATCTTGACCTGCGGGACCTCACCTTGGTCGGGCACTCGACCGGTGGCGGGGAGGTCGTCCACTACATCGGCCGCCACGGCAGCGATCGCGTCTCGAAGGTGGTCCTCGTGGGCGCCGTACCACCGCTGATGCTGCGCACCGACGACAACCCCGAAGGGCTGCCGATCGAGACCTTCGACGCGATCCGCGCGGGCGAGGTCGCGAACCGATCCCAGCTCTACCGAAACCTGGCCGACGGCCCGTTCTTCGGGCACAACCGCAGGCAGGATGTCGACCAGGGCTTCCGGGACGCGTTCTGGCTGCAGAGCATGGCGTGCGGGCACCGAGGCGCGTACGAGTGCATCGCGGCCTTCTCGGCCACGGACTTCCGGCCGGATCTGGCCAAGATCGATGTTCCTACCCTGGTCATCCACGGTGATGACGACCAGATCGTGCCGTTCGAGGTCGGGGGGAAGCGGTCGGCCGAACTGATCGACGGTGCCGTGCTGAAGGTCTACGAGGGCAGCGGACACGCCCTGCCCGACACCGACCGCGACCGCCTGCACGCCGACCTGCTCGCCTTCATCGACGCCTGAACTCATCGACGCCTGAACCACCGAAGGAGCCTCCATGAACCACAGCATCCGTCCCGACACCGTGGTACTCGTACACGGCCTGTGGATGACGCCCCGCAGCTGGGAGAACTGGGTCACGTACTACGAGGCCAAGGGCCTCACCGTGATCACCCCCGCCTACCCGGGCTTCGAGATCGAAGTCGAGGCACTCCGCGAGAATCCGGACGTCATCGCCAAACTGACCGTCCCCGAGACCGTCGACCACCTCGCCGGCGTCATCGAGGCCATCCCGACGCCGCCCATCATCATGGGTCACTCCTTCGGCGGAACGCTGACCCAACTGCTTCTGGCCCGCGGGCTGGGATCAGTAGGGGTGGTCATCGACTCCGCGCCCACCGAGGGAGTCCGGGTCAGTCCGCTGTCGCAGGCCAAATCACTGTTCCCGGCGTTGAAGAATCCGGCCAACCGCCACAAGGCCGTCGGCTTCACGCCCGAGGAGTTCCACTATGCCTTCACCAACACCCTCACCGAGGAGGAGTCGCGCAAGGTGTGGGACCGCTACGCCATCCCGGCTCCTGGTCACTGGGTGTGGGAGTACGGGCTGTTCGCGAACTTCAAGCCCGGACATCAGGACACGTGGGTCGACTACGCCGCCGACCGCGCCCCGCTGCTGTTCATCGGCGGCGAGAAGGACCACATCATGCCGCCGTCGGTGAACAAGTCGAACGCCAAGCACTACAAGAAGTCTCCCGCGGTCACCGAGTACCACGAGTTCGAGGGCCGTGACCACTGGACCTGCGGCGCACCCGGATGGGAAGCCGTGGCCGACCATGGCCTGGCCTGGGCCCTGGAGCACGCGACGTTCTCCTCCCGTGACACCCACGCGGGATCCTGACCCGGTGCGGATGAAGGTGGCCCGCCCATGACGACCCTCACCCACGTGGGCGGGCCCACCGTCTTGGTGGAACTCGACGGTTGGCGCATCCTCACCGACCCCACCTTCGACCTGGCAGGACGGCGGTATGGATTCGGGTGGGGCACCTCGTCCGTCAAGCAGCGCGGCCCCGCCCTGGCGGCCGAAGACGTCGGCCCCCTCGACGTCATTCTGCTCAGCCATGATCACCACGCTGACAACCTCGATGACCTAGGCCGGGCCTTGCTTCCTCGCGCGACCACGGTCGTGACGACGAGGTCCGGGGCGCGACGACTGGCCCTGCCCAACGCTCGCGGTCTCACCGCAGGCGAGACGACGCGCCTCACCGCACCGGGAAAGCCACCGTTGACCGTCACCGCTACCCCCTGCCGGCACGGACCACCCTTGAGTCGTCCCGTCGCCGGAGACGTGATCGGGTTCGCCCTCGCCGTCGGCCACCGGCCAGGCGTCGCGGTGTGGATGACGGGTGACACCGTTTTGAACCGGCCGCTCCGCCGGATCGCACGCTGGCTGGACGTCGACGTCCTGCTCCTCCACCTCGGCAGCGTCCGCTTCCGGCAGACCGGCGCCCTGCGCTATTCCATGGACGGCCGGGACGCCGTCGAGCTGCTTGCCTTGTCGCGACCGCGTGTGGCCGTTCCCGTTCACTACGACGGCTGGTCACACTTCTCCGAGTCACCGGAACACCTGCGCAGCACGCTGGCCGCCGACCCCGGTTCGAATTCCGTCGTCTGCTGGCTCGAGCAGGGAATCCCGACCGGCATGTGAACGTGAGGGACACGAGTGGGCCGCTCCGCCGCGCCGGCCGACCGGTTCCCCGCCAGAAGCTCTACGGCCGGGTCTTGCCAACGCCATTGCCGACAACGGCTGCGGACGGGGCTGGACGATGCTGAATTGAACTCCAGACCCTGCGAGACGCTTGGTTGGGAAACCTTGACCGAGCGTCTCGCCAGGCTTCTCGCCGCTGACAATTGACCACCGTGTTACAACGCCCCCTGGAACGCGCCTCATCTCGGAAGGCCTTTCGCGTGCCGTACGGCAGCGAAACACGGTAACGGCGTGGACGTGACCGTCGGTTCGGGCGCCAGCTGATGATGACCCGGCTTCGAAGTGCCGATGAGTATGAGCGCCATGTCTCGGGAGGCGAATGCGGCGCCCACTTCGGGGCGACCGGTCAACTATGGTGACCGGCCATGAGACTCCTCATCGTCGGCGGCAGTGGTTTTCTCGGCGGCGAACTCGCTCGGCAGTGTGCGGCGGCCAAGCATGAGGTGGCCGCGACCTACCTGACCCGATCAGGAGAGACCGAGAATGTTGAGTGGTTGCCGCTCGATGTGCGCCGACGAGAGGACGCCGACGCGCTGATCGGCGCGTTTCAGCCAGAGGTGGTCATTAACGCCGCGTACCGGCAGACAGATTGGACGACCACGGCGACGGGAGCCGTGAACGTGGCTCTCGCTGCCTCTGCGGCAGGTGGGCGCCTGGTCCATGTGTCCAGCGACGCCGTCTTCTCCGGTGCCGCGATCCGCTACGACGAGACGTGCTTCCCCGACCCGATCACCCCGTATGGTGCGGCCAAAGCCGCTGCCGAGACAGCGGTGACCGCGATCGCGCCAACCGCTGTGATAGCCCGGACATCCCTGATCATTGGAGACGGTGGTTCTCCGCACGAGGCGCTGGTGCATTCACTGGCCACCGGCAGGGCGAGAGGAATGCTGTTCACCGATGATGTGCGATGCCCTGTGCATGTCGTCGATCTCGCTGCGGCGCTCCTCGAACTCGCCGAATCCGAGTATCACGGCATCCACCACGTCGCTGGAACCGATGCGGTAAGCCGATACGAGCTGGGGCTGCTCATCGCCCGACGTGATGGACTCGACGCGGACCAATTGCCTTCGGGTCGAAAAGCAGACACCAACGTGCCCGGCCCGCTGGATGTGCGCTTGGAGTGCGGCATGACTCAGCGGCGGCTTCGGACCAGACTGCGGGGCGCACAGCAGTTTCTGGGGTGAGGTTCACCAAGGCGTCCCGCGCGCGGGGATGCCTCGCATGTCCTAGGTGTGCGATAGAGGGGGTAATCGACGTCAGGGCTTGCCGTGCGCGGCGCTGAGGGCCGGAGTGCGCCGGAGCGTGGGGGACAGGGTGCCGATGCCGCAGCAGACGGCGAGGTAGCAGCTGAGGACGATGATGGCGGTGACGGCTCCGCCGTACTGGGTCAGTACGCCCCCGACCAGCGGTGCGAGTGGCGTGATGCCCATTGTGGCGACGTTGAGCAGGGACTGGATTCGGCCCTGCATGTGATCGGGGACGGTCCGGGCCACCTCGACGGCGAGGGCGATGTTCAGCGCGGGCGCGACCAGGCCGGCGACGAACAGGATGGCCGCGGGCCAGTAGGTGCCGAGCGGCAGTGCCATCAACGGCAGGACGATTGCGAGAAACCAGCAGCCGGTGAGCATGAGGCGGCCGGTGGGCAGCAGCCGGGTGAGCCATCCGGAGATCGCGGCGCCGAGCAGGCCGCCGATTCCCAGGGACGCCATGACGGCGCCGACCTGTACTGGTGAGCCGACGAGTACGATCAGCGGGATCATGATCGCGTTGACGGCCAGGTTGGCCGTCAGGACCAGCCCGCAGACAGCGCGGAGCAGGCGCTGGTCCCACATCCACCGCGCGGACTCGGCGATCCCTTCGAACATGCTCTGCCGCGGGGCAGGCTCGGCAGGTCGGCGGGGGACCCGGGCGAACGCGACGCAGACGAACGAAACCAGGTAGGTGACGGCGTCGACCAGGAAGGGTACGGCGCGGCCGACTGAGAACAGCAGGCCGCCGAGCGGCGGCCCGGCCAGTCCGGCGGCGTGCTTGCGGGTCTGCTCCTGGGCGTAGGCGCTCGGCAGTTGCTCCCTGGGCACCAGCGCGCGCAGGGAGGCGACGTGCGCGGGCTCGAAGAGCGCGCCCGCGGCGCCGTTGACGATCGAGGCCGCGATCAGATGGGCCAGCGTCAGGCCGTCGGTGAAGGCTGCCAGCGCGACGCTCGCGATCGTGGCGGCCCTGACGAGGTCGGTGCCCAGCAGCACGCGGCGGCGATCCCAGCGGTCCACCAGCACTCCGGCGGGCAGAGCGAAGACCATCCCGCTCGCCAGCTCGATCGCGCCGATCAGTCCGGCCTGGCCTGGTGAGCCGGTCAGCGCCAGTACCAGCAGGGGATAGGACAGCCAGGTAAGGGTCGATCCCAGCTCGGAGGCAGCCGAGCCTAGCCAGAACAGTTGAAAACGGATGTTTCTCCGCAAGGGCTGCATGCTCCACCACAATAGTTGTACAAGAAGTCTTGTACAACTTTCCTGGTAGAATGACGATATGGAAGAGGCTCACCGTCATCTCGGCCCCAAGGACACCGGCGCGCTCAAGGCGCTCAGTCATCCGCTGCGGATGCGGCTGCTCCTGACGGTCGAGGAGATCGGGCCGGCCACGGTCGGCATGCTCGCCGCCCACCTGACGCAGCCGGTGGGCGTGATCAGCTACCACCTGCGGCAGCTGGCCCATCACGGGCTGGTGGCGGAGGTCCCGGAGCTGGCCCGCGACCGGCGCGAGCGGTGGTGGCGATTCGTGCCGACGGAGAGCTTGTCGCTGACACCCTCGGAGTTCGCCGACGACCCCGTCGGCCTGATCGCCTCGCGGGCCATGATGCTCCAGTGGGTTGAGGTCACCGCCGAGCGGATGCGGAGCTGGGTGGAGGGCATGCATGCCTGGCCGCAGGAGTGGCAGGACGCCTCGAGGCTCGGTCTCCTCAAGCCGATGCGGTTGACCGCGGAGGAGCTCAGCCGGTTCAGCGTAGAGCTCGATGAGCTGGTGGAACGCTGGCGGGTCCACGGTGAGAACGCCGCGGACGACTCAGCCGATCGCAGGCGGGTCGCCTTGCACTGCTACGCGGAGCCGCTGGGCCCGCCGCCGGACCGGCCCTGATCTGCCGCGCGGGCACCCAGGCGACGGCGATTCCGTACGGCGAGCGCTAACCGAAGGCCGCACCGCAGCCCGGAAGGGAACCGTCTCTGATTCTTCCTCGGTGTGTGGCGCCGTGCCCGACCTGGGTCACCGTGTCTCCGCGTCTCCGCCGCTTCGCCGGAGTATCGGTAGGGTGTCCCTCTCCAGGGCGAAAGGATCATCTTGCCGCAGTTCTCCCGGTTATCGCGGTCAGCGCTGTCGGCATGGGGGGTGGCCGCGCTCGTCGCTGTTCTCCCGACGTGGGAGCTGTGGCGCGAGCGCCTCGATTTCGAGGAGTTCACCCGGACTTACGGGGGGTCCGATCAGGTTTACGGGTACGTGTGCCTGTTCGACAGTGGATCGACGCTGTCCCCGCTTGCCCCGCTGCGTCATGATCTCGAAGTGGTCAAGGAACTCACGACGGAGTGGGCGGTTCCGGCTCTGGTGGTCCTCCTCGGCCTTGTCGCGTGTCTCGGCCGCAGGGATCCCAGGGTGATAGGTCGGCGAGTGGCGGGACTCGTCGTCATGATCGCGCTCATCGACCCTCTCGCCTCGTTGTACAGCGATCGGGGGATCTGCGGGGAGACGGTCCCGCTGTTCAGCGCCGACTGGTTCACGGGAGTGGCCGGAGGGTGGGGGATCACCCAGCTGTTCCTCCTGACAGCCGCGGCGCTGGTGCTTGGCGCGTCGCGAGCGATGCGACCCGTCACCTCGAGTGAGCCGAGCGAGTCACGGGCCGAGATGATGCCGGACGAGTCACGGACCGGGATGATATGGCGTCGACCTGCGGCGGCTCTGGCCGACTATCTGATCGTTGTTTCGGTCTTCAGCGCCGTCGTGGGGCTGGCACGGCTCTTGATCGGTATCGGTTTCATGATCGGCATGGGGGCCGGGCTTCTGAGGCGGGCCGACGTATACGTGTTCCAGAGCGATGTGAAGCTCGCGGGATTGGCCATTCTGGCCGGGCTGTTCGCCTACTTCTGGGTGCAGCACGTCGTATGGGGGCGGACTCTCGGCAAACGACTGCTGGGCGTTCGCGTCATCGTCGCGCGGACGGGTGGACGATTGGGGGCGGGAAAGGCGGCTCTTCGCACATTGATCTTCCCTCTGTTCGTCCTCGTCCCGGGCGTCGGGCTGTGGTGTCTTCTGGTGGACGGGTTGTGGACGCTCCTCGATCCGGAAGGCCGGGTCCTTCGTGATCGCTTGCTGGGCGCCGCGGTGGTGCGCGACCGGGTGAAGCACGCTCAGCCTCAGATATAGCCGGTCGCCGTCATCTGATCTCGCTGACGCGAACGCTGACAAAAGACTGGACGGATCTGGAGGACCGAGGAACGCATCACGCTGTGGCAGGCAGACTCAGCAGACTCGGCAGAGGCGGCGATCCTGCCGGCCGAGCAGGAGGCGACCGAGTACGGGCGGCCGGATGTCATGGCAGCGCAGCCGCCTTGCGCAGCAGTACCGACCGCTCGCGGGCGTTGCGGCACAGCCGGGCGGCGAGTTCCAGCTCGGCCCGTGCCTCGGCGATCCGGCCGAGCCGGGCGAGCAGCTCACCGCGCACGCTCGGGAGCAGGTACGACCCTGACAGGCGGTCGGAGACGATCAACTCGTCCACGATGGACAGCGCCTGCTGCGGTCCGTCCGCCATCGCGACGGCGACGGCCCGGTTGAGCTCGACGACGGGTGACGGAGCCACGCGGCCGAGCGCCTCATAGAGGAGCACGACGCGTTCCCAGTCGGTCTCCGGCACCGAGGACGCCGACGCGTGGCAGGCGGCGATCGCCGCCTGCAGGCCGTACGGCCCGAGGCCGCGTCCGACAGCCGAGGCCCGGCCGATCGCGGCCAGGCCGCGACGGATCGCCGAACGGTCCCACAGGCTCCGGTCCTGATTCTCCAGGAGCACCGCCTCGCCATCGGGCCCGACGCGTGCGGGAAAGCGCGCTGCTGTGAGCTCGAACAGCGCGAGCAGCCCGTACGCCTCCGGCTCATCGGGCAGCAACGCGGTCAGCATCCGGGCCAGCCGGATCGCCTCGTATGCAAGATCAGAGCGCAGCAGGCGGTCACCGGTCGTCGCCGTCGAGCCCTCCGTGAAGATCACGTACAGCACGCTCAGGACACCTCCGAGCCGCTCGCGCCGTTCCTCGGACGGAGGCAGCTCGAACGGCACCGCCGCCGCGGCGATCGTCTTCTTCGCCCGAGTGATCCGTGCCTGGACGGTTGGCACGGGTACGAGGAACGCTCTGGCGATCTCCTCGCTCGACAGGCCGCCGACCGCGCGCAGCGTCAGGGCCACGCGGGCCTCGGGCGAGAGCACCGGATGGCAGGCCACGAACATCAGCGCGAGGATGTCGTCGTCGACCCGGTCGGGATCCCACGGCAGGTCGTCCGCCCGGTCCTGCGGGGTCAGCGCGCCCGAGCTCGTCTCACCCTCGGTGAGCCGGCCGGCGAGCGCGGCGTACCGCTCGTCGAGCGCCGACCGGCGGCGGAAGCTGTCGATGGCGCGTCGCCGCGCGGTCGCGAGCAGCCAGCCCACCGGGCTCGACGGCGCGCCGTCACGCGCCCAGGTGACGAGCGCCTCAGCCACCGCCTCCTGCGCGACGTCCTCGGCGAGCTCGAAGTCCCCGGTGTAGCGGGCCAGCGCACCCACGATTCGTGCGGACTCGATCCGCCAGACGGCCTCGACGGCCCGCCGCGCCGACTCGGTGCTCGGCGGACCGCCGGTGGCCGCGGGCATCAGAGCTGGCCGGTCCGCTCGCGCCACGCCCGCTCACTGATGACCCACTCGTTGTCCTGCGGGAACTCGTCGATACTCGGCACCCGGCGGACCTCACACTTCGTACCGGTGAACGCGGGGAGGCGCTTTGCCCACTCGACCGCCTCCTCCTTCGACGCCACGTCGATCACGTAGAAGCCGCCGAACAACTCCTTCGTCTCGCCGTACGGGCCGTCGGTGACCACCGGCGTCTCGCCGCTGAAGTCGACCACCACGCCCTGGGCCGGGTCGTCCAGGCCCTCGGCGGCGACGAGCACACCGGCCCGGATCATCTCCTCGTTGAAACGCCCCACCGTCTCGAGCATCTCCTCGAAGGGCGTCTCCATCATCTTCGCGAGGGATTCGTCCGTGCCTCGCATGATCAGCATGTACTTCGCCATCTTCGATCTCCTTGACCTCGGGGTCGCCTCTCGACCCTCTCACTTCTAGGTCGAACGGGGCAGTCGCGGATCGACACGGTAGACGGACGCGAGCCGTGGTTTCGTCTGGCTGGCCTTCGGTCAGCCAGATGAAGCCCGTGTTGCTCTCGATGGTCCATTCCCTGGTGACAAGGGCGGCGCTTCCAGGAATGTCCTTCTCTTTCTCATACGAGAAGTAGGGGAATGCCCCGCACACTCGATACAGGCCCAGCCACCGGCAGGAGTCGTTGGATGTCGTTGTCATCGTTCGCGGCCAGGTGGGGCGTCGCCGGGTGGGGCGTCGCGGACCGCGGCTCAGCGGTTCCCCACCCGGCCGGGCCGTCTCACCACACGAGCATGACGCTGAGGGCGGCCGGTGAGATGGCCGGCGCCGACTGTGTCGGGCCGACCCCACCGACGTAGAGCCCTGTGCAGCCGGTGGAGGCGTAGAACGCCGCGACCGCGGGGATGCCGGGCGACCCCACGGTGTTGACCGCCGACCTGATGGGGAAGGCGGGCTGGACACAGCCCGCGCCCAGCGGCAACTGGACCATCGCACCGCTGTAGTACGGGCCACTCCATCCACAGATGGAGCCGGGCGGGCAGCCTTGGAAGCCTGAGGCGTTGGCCGCCTGCGGCACGAGCGGTGCCAGCAACGCCGCCGCCACGGCGGCGACCTGGAAGACGCGTCTGCCTCGACGTATGGACATGAGGGTTCACCTCTTCACGGGGGGTTTACGCCCGACCTTGACAGCGAGTCTCTGGCCCGTCAATCTCTCGGCGGAGGCGGATCTGGGGCGGGAGGGCGCCGAAACTGTCACACCCCCGGGGATGGTTTCCAGAGGTCCTGGTGATGACTGCTCTCCTCGCCCTTCCACGCGTCGCCACCCCGGAATCTGGGGCGGCGGGTCAGAGGGGGCCGAACAGGAGGTTTCCGATGCTGTCGGGGCTGTCGCTGAGATAGAAGTCCCTGGCCAGGGACCGGAATTCCGCGCGGCCGAGCAGGCCGTCGCCGTTGTCCAGATGGGCGAACGTCTGCTGTGCCGCGGCCGGGGTGAGGCCGAACACCGTGAGGGTCTGGATGTACTCGTCCTCGCGCACCTGTCCGTCCCCGTCGAGGTCCATCAGGTCGAAGACGGCGTCGACGGCGGGGCCGAGCGCGGTGTCGAACCCCTCGGGCTGCGCGGCCATCTGGCCGAGGGCCGTGACGAACTGCTCACGCGTGATCGTGCCCTGACCATCGGAGTCGAGCGGCCTGACCACCTGGTCCCAGAACCGGGTGAACGACGCGCGGATCGGCTCCCCGGCGGCCGACCCCGGCTGAGGGGTCAGGTCGTCGCCCGACACGTCCCCCAGGCGGTGGTAGTCGGCGAGATCGATGACGCCGTTGCGGTCGGCGTCCAACAGGTCGAACAGACGATCGAACCTGTGCTTCTGCGGGTCGGTCAGCATGCTTTTCGCCCTCCCGTTCGTCTCGGGGGTCGGCTCCTTCATCGGCCGCACCACGTCTCACCGTAGTCACTCGAGCGCGAGTGGTCACTGGCGGATGCCGCCGCATGCGGCCATCCACGAACATGTGGCTTTTCGGAAATGGTCACATCGAGTGACGCACGCTCACCGACGCGCCCTTTCCTCGTACGGCTGCGCCCTTGTGCTGCTGGCGCTTCCCTCCGCGGGGATCTGGTTCGACGGCTGAGAGCCCTTCCTGGCCGGAGGCGTTCTCAGGCGAAGGGGTCCGGGTGGTGCCAGGGGAAGACGACGGGCTCGGCGGGGATGTCGCCGGTGAGCAGGCGCTCCAGTAGGCCGGTCAGGCCGAGCGGGATGATCCGCTCATCGGTGCCGTGCAGCTCGGGCAACGACCACCAGCGAAAGTCGTCGATCATCGAGCGTTCGAGGTCCTCCATGTTGGAGGTGTCGACCTCCGTTTTTCCCGCGCGGAGAAAGAAGAAGGAGTCGAAGGAGCGGAAGAGTCTGCCGTCCGCGTGGTACCAGTGGCCGGAGCTGGTGGCCACGACGTGTCCGAGCGCCTCGGGTGTGACCGAGTGTCCGGCCTCCTCGCGAAGCTCGCGGGCCGCGGCCTGGTTCAGGGTCTCACCGTCGTTGACGCCGCCGCCAGGGGTGAACCAGGCGTAGCCGGAGTCCCTCATCAACCCCAGCCCGCGGTAGAGCAGAATCCGGTCCCGGTCGTCGACCAGCAGGATCCGTGCGGACGGGCGAAGAATCGCTTCGGGCATGACGGTGATCATATGTGGGGCTTTGCCGGATTGGTTGCCGGTCGGCCCCGTGGCACACGTGGGTGGGGGCCGGGATCGGACGGCCCGGGGCGCGCCGCGGGTCATGGTTTGTGGCGCCGGTAGTAGCGCGCGACCCGGACCCGGTTGCCGCACAGCTCGGGGGAGCACCAACGGCGCCGGGGGTGCGCGGGCAGGAACAGCATGCAGCAGCCCGGCCCCTCGCAGTCGCGCACCGTCCCGATCGGCCCCGCCAGCAGGTCGATCGTCGCACCCGCGAGCAGCGCGAGCAGTGTGGAGCAGTAGTCGCCCTGCCGCTCGGCACCGACGACCACCCTGCCGTCCTCCCAGCCCAGCGTCCGGTACGGCGAGGCCAGCCGGTCCGCCTCGCTCAGCGCGAGCAGTGCGTGGCCCGGGGGCTCGAGGCCCCGCCGCGCCTGGTCGATCACCGTGGTGACGACCTCGCGCAGCTCAAGGACGGCTGCCAGGTCGGCCTCGGTGAGGGGGGCGGCGGGTTGGGGAAGTCGGTGCGACTGTGTCCCGAGCCACTTCCGCAGCCCCTCGATCGTCGCCAGGTGGTCGACGGGGCCCTCGGGGGAGCCGCCCATGGTGTTGATCAGGTCGAGTGCGAGCGGTTCGCCCGTCAGCGGGAGGTCCATGCTTCTAATGGTACTTCGTCGCGTTGACGCATTAGCAGATCGCGCGCTATAACTAATGCATCTTCGAGCGAAAGAAGCATGTGATGAACGTGCCGAACGTTGCCCACCGGTTCGTGGACGTGGACGGAGTGCGGGTCTTCTACCGGGAGGCCGGGCCCGCCGACGCGCCCACGTTGCTCCTGCTGCACGGCTTCCCCTCGGCATCGCACCAGTTCAGACGCCTGATCGATGCCCTTGGTGATCGGTACCACCTCATCGCTCCCGACTATCCCGGGTTCGGGCACACGGAGGCTCCGGCCGGGTTCGAGTACTCCTTCGACGGTCTCGCCGACGTGGTCGAAGGGTTCGTGGACAAGCTCGGGCTGGAGCGGTTCGCGCTCTACACGTTCGACTTCGGGGCGCCCGTCGGGTTCCGGCTGGCCGTACGGCGTCCCGAGCTGGTCACGGGCCTGGTGGTGCAGAACGGCAACGCCTACGAGGAGGGGCTGAGCGATATGGCACGGGGGTTCATCGCCCTCGGGCCCGGCGAGGAGGAGCAGGTGCTCGGCCTGCTGACTCTGGAGGCGACCAGAGGGCAGTACGAGGGCGGCGCGTCCGACCCCGAGACGGTCGCCCCCGACGGCTGGACTCTCGACCAGCACTTCCTCGACCTGCCCGGTCGCAAGGAGAGTCAGATCGCCCTGGCGTTCGACTACAAGAGCAACGTCGCGCGCTACCCCGAGTGGCAGGCGTGGCTTCGCGAGCACCGCCCGCCGACCCTGATCGTCTGGGGACGCAACGACCCCTTCTTCCTGGAGGAGGGGGCCAGGGCCTTCCTCGGGGATGTTCCCGAGGCGGAGTTGCATCTAGTCGATACCGGGCATTTCGCACTCGAAGAGAAACTTCCGGAAATCGCCCCCCTGATCGCCGACTTCCTCGAGCGTGTCGGAAAGGACAGCAAATGAAGATCGCAGTTATCGGCGCGACCGGCCACATCGGCTCGACCATCGCCCGCGAGGCCCGCGAGCGCGGTCACGAGGTCACCGGCCTCGCCAGGAACGCCTCCTCGCTGGAGAGCGGGGTCGCCGTCGACGTGCTCGACCCCGAGTCGATCGCGAGGACGCTCCCCGGATACGACGCGGTGATCGTGTCGGTGAAGGGCGACGTGCCGGGCGCCGTACGGAACCTGATCGACGTGCTCCCCGGGATCAAGGTGACGCGGGTGCTGGTCGTGGGCGGCGGCGGCAGCCTGGAGTACGCCCCCGGGCAGCGTTTCGTCGACGGCCCCGACTTCCCCAAGGAGTATCTCGCCGACGCCCAGGCCCAGGCGAGGGCTCTCGACCTGCTCAGGGCGGAGGGCGACGCGCTCGAGTGGTCCTACGCCAGCCCGCCTCCGGCGTACCTGGTCGACGGTGAGCGCACCGGCGTCTACCAGGTGAGGGGCGGCGACACGCCGATCGACGGCATCGCCACCCGCATCAGCGTCCCGGACTACGCGGCAGCCCTGATCGATGTCCTGGAGAACGGCTCCTTCATCCGCGAGCGCTTCACCACCGGTTACTAAAGACCTGTCGATCAATAACTTGCGTGCTCACATGGCTTCCACCGAGGTCATCATGCTGGGAACAAGCAAGTTATTTCTCTGCGAGCCTTAGATGCAGATGGATGGAGGGCCGTCCTCATCGCCCCTACGACGGTGGCCGTCTGGGAGCCGGGGTGCTGGAGCCGTCGTCCACGACATGGATCTCATCCGGCGGACGGGAGGAGTTAAGCAGGCCCACGATGGTGGAGTTCAGCGCCTCGGTCGTCTCGTTGTAAGCGGGGATGATTGCCACTATCCATCCCTTGGCCGGTGGGAGGTGAGTGAATCGGCGAGGGTAAACCGTCGAGCCGAGCACGGCCAGGAAAACGCCTGTGGTGAGTAGATAGACCCCCCATCGACTCCCAATTCGCGGGGTCGCCGAGGAACGTGCGAAAGATGAAAATCCATGCGACGGCGGCGACAAGCACGAACATGCCGGCTGTCGCTACCCGTAAGCCATCGTGCTGCTTACGGCGCCTCACTTCACCCTCCTCCTTCTCCTGGTGGCGACGCGGTAGCCGACCAGGCCAGCCACTACCAGCAAGGCCGTAAACGTGAGGATAGTCGACAATTCGGGCGTTTTTAATGATAGTGCGATTACGCCCTCAAATTGGATGGCTGTGTGCATGAATTATCCTTTTCGGTCGGCAAAAATGCCGACAAATTGAGGTAGCCTTCTTGCGTCCAAAATGTTACTGATGGGAGAGTCGTGAATCTGGGGCTTTCTCCGATATTCACCGATCGATTCCCGCTGCGCATGCCGCATTCACCGTCCCCCTTCTGAAAATGAGGAGACGAAATCAGGAACGACTTTCAGGTGCGGCAGAGCTCCTATGGTCGTGGCCATGACGCTGCGTGTGGTGATCGCCGATGACGAGGACCTGATCCGCGCGGGCCTGTGGATCATCATCGATTCCGAGCCCGATCTCACCATCGTGAGCGAGGCGGCCGATGGGGGTCTCCGCCGCGGCCATGGCGCGTGAGGTCTACGACTGAGACCGTTCGTGACGGGGACATCGGCCGCAGGCCTCACGTGCCGGGGCGCCTCAGCCGGGACGCACGTCCAGGCGATCCGGGAGCGCCGACGGTCGGCTCCGTCGCCGACCGCCTGGGTGTCGACCAGCCTCGCGCTAGCCGCCTGGTGGCGAGGGACGTTGAGGCGGGCCTGGTCAGGCGGGTCGCCGATCCTGTCGACGGCAGGCGGAGCACCCTGGAGCTCACCGGCCTTGGCGTTGAGCACGCGGAGCGGGTCCACGCCTTCAGGTGGGAGGTCTTCGGTACGGCGGTGCGCGACTGGCCCGAGCGCGACCAGTGGGAGTTCGCCCGCCTGCTCACCGCCTTCGTCGAGGCGCTGGGGCGGCGGCGGAGCAAGGGCTGAGCCGCCCTGCCCCCCGGGCACCGTCGAGGTGGGGAAGGGGCGGATCAAGGGTCATGGAAAGACGGATGCGTTTTGACCCAACCGTGCTTGCCCATGCCGGTGGACGGGGGTGGAGTCGTGGGGTAGCGAGTACGAGGAGGGGAGAATTCCATGAGCTTCGTACAGGTCATCGAGTTCGACACCACCCACGAGCAGGACATCCAGCGAGTGATGGATGACTGGCGTGACTCGACGGAGAACGAACGCACGGTCACGCACACCACCCTCACCCGCGACCACACGCGACCCAACCACTACGTCGCCATCGTGGAGTTCCCGTCGTATGAGGAGGCGATGCGCAACAGCAGCATGCCGGAGACCGACGCACTGGCCAGGCGCATGCGGGACCTGTGTGACGGGCCGCCCCGGTTCGTCGACCTCGACGTCATCAGAGACGAGGACCTCTGAGAACCGCCCCGTTCCGCTCGTGGAGGGCCGCGTCCCGGCCGTCTCCCCGGGCGGTTGAGGGGTGCCACCGAAATACGGCAAAAACGGGCCGTGGGCTTGATCGCCGATCGTTAGATCTTGGCGTTCCGGCTGCTTAGTGGTGGTTTCTGGGGGGTTCGGGCGGCGTCAATCGAGCGGACGGCATACCCGAGGTTCACGCGGGCGGTACCGGTGCGGGAACTGGCGGAGGTGTTCACCCCGTCGGTCGGTGAGGTGGAGTGGGCGTGCGTCAAGACACGGGATGACCGGCATTTCCTGGCGTTGCTGGTGTGGCTGGAGGCATACCAGCGGCTTCGCCGCTGTCGTGTCGCTCGAGCAGGGCCTCGGCGCCGTTTTCGAGGATCCGGGCCGTGGCCGTCGCCCGGGGGAGCATGGTCTTTTCGTAGGTGCCGACGGCTTCGGCAACCGTGGTGGAGCCGGCCAGCGCGAGGGCGAGTTCGCAGGCGTCGAGCATGGCCAGGTTGGCGCCGACGCCGAGCGGGGGCATGAGGTGGGCGGCGTCGCCAAGCAGCGTCATGGTCGGTACGGGGTCCCAGGTGTGCGGGACCGGCAGGGCGAACAACGGACGATCGACGTACGGTCCGTCGTTGTTGTTGATCATCTGGAGCATGGGCGGCGACCAGCCGGAGAAGGCGTCGAGCAGCCGGGTGCGGATCCCGGTGGTGTCGCCGGTGTTCAGGCCGCTCGCGGTGATCCAGTCGGCGGGCAGGCGCTGGATGATGTAGACCCGGATGTGGTCGCCGCTGTTGCGCTGGGCGAACAGAGCGCGGTCGCCGTCGGCTGCGGTGGCGCTCCCCTGGCCGACGAGCGCGGCGAGGTCGGGGTGCGCGTTCTCGACGTCCTGGAACCAGGCCTCCAGGAAGCTGACCCCGGTGTACTGCGGCGCGGCCGACGACAGCGCGGGGCGGACTCGGGAGAACGCGCCGTCGGCTCCGATGACCAGGTCTGTCTCGACGGTCGTGCCGTCGAGGAAGTGCACCCGCCGCGGGCCGTCGGCCGGGCCGCTTATCTTCTCGACGGAGTGGTTCCACCGTACGGTTCCCGGCTCCAGCGAGTCGAGCAGCAGATCGCGCAACTGGCCTCGGTCGATCTCCGGTTTGAAGAGCTCGTCTTCGGCCGGGACGTGGTGGCCCAGGATGCGCCCCGTCGGATCCAATAGGCGCATCTCCTGTCCCTCCGGGCGTGCCAGTTTGAAGAACTCGTCGATCAGGCCGGCCTCGCGCAGGGCGAGCTGGCCGTCGTCGGCGTGCAGGTCGAGGGTGCCGCCCTGGTTGCGCGCCTTCGGGTGGGGGTCGCGGTCGTAGACCGTTACGGGGATGCCGTGTTTTTGCAGGATGCGGGCACAGGTGAGGCCGCCGGGACCTGCTCCGATGATGCTGATCCTCGCGGCGGCCGGTACTGGTGAGTTCATGACTGGTCCCTTTCGTTCATGACGGTGTGCGAGCCGCGCCGGGGATCGCAGACGCGACTGCCTGTAGCACACGGGGGCCGCAAGCTGTGTTCGCCTGCCGATCCCTGGCGAGGAACCGCGATGGGCTGTTCGCCCCGCCCGGTCGCTTACCGCAGCTGCTCGTGCACGTCGTCCCCGAGATCCCGAGAGCGGGCGGCGGCCCCGCCACCACATAAAAGCAGAACGAGTAAAAAAGTGCAATTGGTCCACTAATTGTCTGTAGCCACTTTTGATAGGGTGCGTGCATGGACACCCCACCTGTCGTCGGTCGCCGTGAACGCAAGAAGGCGGCAACCCGTCAAGCGATCGCCGACGCCGCCCTGGAACTGTTCCTGGAGCGCGGCTACGACCGGGTGAGCATCAGAGACATCGCCGAAGCGGCCGACGTATCGACCACAACGCTGTTCAAGCACTTCCCGGGCAAGGAGGCACTGGTCTTCGACCAGGAAGAAGACCGAGAGGCGGAGTTGATCGCCGCGGTACGCCAGCGCCCCGCCGGTCAAGGCATCGTCGGTGCACTCCGCGAACACGTCCTCGCGTCCCGGCTCCGGGTCGCGACCCACCCGCTACGGACCGAATTCACCGATCTCGTGGACTCCACGCCGGCGCTGCAGGAGTACGCCGAACGTATGTGGACCCGGCACACCGCTGCCCTCAGCGCGGCTATCGCCGATGACGCCGGCGTCAGCCACGACAACATCGCCTGCCGCGCACTCGCCCGGTTCGTGCTGGACATACCGGTACTCACCCGAGGCCTACGAGATCCCCGAACGGCCGTCGAAGAGGTCTTCGACCTCCTCACACACGGCTGGCACCTGCCCAGCCAGCGACTGCACGTTCATAACGGGGATTGAAACCACCTTCACACACAACGCTGACCAGCAGCTGTGGCCGAAGGCCACCCATGAGACGCGCTCAGCGCCGGAAGATGAACCCGGGGTGCTCCTTTTCGATCCGCTCGATGTCGGCGGCCGAGAGCCGTATGTACAGTCCGTCGGGGACGTCGATTATCAGGTCCCTTTCCGCGCCGTGGAAGACGAGGCTGGTGGCGCAACGGTAGTACGTGGTCTCGGTGCTTATCTCCAGGTTGCGTTCGCGGATGTTGTTGTTCCGCGACCCTGTTTCCACGCCGGATCCCTGTCCCCTGCCGGCACCGAGGATGCCTACGGCGTTTTCTTCGGTCAGGCCGAGGGAGGCGCCCACATGGGTGTCTCGTTCCCTGTTGTCGCTGTGGGCATGGCCGGTTCCCGTCGTCGTCTGGCTGTACACGCGTTGTTTGACCGATGCCTCGGCGACCGGTTCGGCCCGTAGAACCTGGATTCCGGCCTTTCCGAGACCGGGGATCTCGTACTCGTGCGCGAGCAGTGCCTTCAGGTTGGCGCGCGCCGTTCTCGGGTTGCCTGCCTCGTCGAGAAGCATGCCGAGCGGCTGGCTGAGCTCATATCCGAGGGGGCGGTCGGACAGCAGAGGCACCGACCCCTGAAGTTTCGGCGGCAGGGCGGCGACCGGGGCCCACTGCTCGATCAGGAGGGCCGCCGGAATGGTTACCTGATTGGCGACTTCGCCCAGCGTCGCGTTCACGGCGAGGGGCTTGACGGGATTCGACCAGCGTGGAGCCTCTCCTGTGACGACCGTCTGCGCCGTAACCGGTGTGCCCTCGGCGACCGGCACGGTGAGGTGCTCGGGCACGATCAGGCGGACCTCGCCGTGTGCCACCCGAGAGGGTGCCGAGATCGAACGACGCCTGTCCCAGAACCTCTCTGCCGCATCGTTACCGGTCAGCTCCGTCCATTTGTGCAGGGTGCCGCGGACCCCGCGGGCCAGATGCTCCAGGCCGGGTGGCGGCTCCTTGCTGCTCACCACTTCGATCTCGTACCGGACGGGGTGCGTGAACTCGTGCGAGGAGTCGTAGGTCTGTACCCGGTTGATCTCCTTCACATTGCTGCCCTGGAGATGTGAGGTTCCGGACTCGGAGATGTTCCTGGCCGACGCCTCCGCTCCGGTGATGACGTCTCCGGCATACCTGCTGTAGCGCCCGACCGCTCTGGCCCCACGGCTGGAACCGGCCTCGTGCATGGTTCCGTCGCCGCTGGCGAGCTCACTGCGGAGCATGAGCCTGACGTCGGGACGGACCGCGGTGTGTGCTCCGTCCAGCACCACCGCCTTGACCCGGACCCCTACGTACTCGGTGAAACCACGGCCACGTTCGACGGGGAGCCAGGCCGTCACGCCGGTACGGAGCGACAACAGGTTCGCCGACAGCGCCTGTTCGTTGTACTGGGAACGCAGGGCCTCCATGATCGGGCTTGTCGTGAGCTCCTCACCCTTGAACAGGTACCCCTGTTCATGGAAGATCTTGACAAGCTCGGGGAGCACGTTTCCCGAGGCGAGATGCTCGACGTACGCCGAGCTCATCGTCAGCTCGGGGGAGACGTAGGCACGGGGTTCGGGAACGACGACCTCGGCGGGGGCGGGCCCCTCAAGCCCGAGGTGCCGTGCCACCTGATCCGGCGTCATGAAGTCCATGATCTGGTTCACCCTGAGGCCGGTGGTGTGGCCCTGCTCGACCGACTCCCCCCTCCATCGGATCGGGGTCACCTCCACGACCAGGTCACCGCGGTACCAGTGTGACTCGCCGCCGTAGGTGGCGCGGGCGACGTCGATGGCGCCGGAATAGGTGCTCTCGTTCGAGGCCCGCCCGGTCGAGGCGGTCGCCGCGGTCATCGCCATGAGCTTGTGCTCGCTCCCGCCCACCGCAGAGTCGCCCAGGGTGGTGCGTGCTCCGATCATCGCCTGCCCCTCCAGGCCCTTGGTGCTGCCCTTGCCGGTGATGACCCTGGAGTTCGCGTTCGTGTAGTGCTCGTACTCCACTCCCGGGCCCGACGTGGTGTGTTCCAGCCCGGCGATGCCGACCTTCATCCGCAGCGCCTGGTTCCAGCCCCCGTGTGCGGGGAGCTCGATCGTCATGCCGTCCGGCGAGGTGAGCAACCCGATGTTCGCCTCGATGAAGGAGGGCCGGGTGAGATCCAGGATCTCGGCGGGAACGTTTCGACGCCCCTCCGGCGACGGCAGTCCGGTCCACTCGGCGTGTGCCTTGGCCACCGCCAGGGCCAGGTCGGGCATGGCGCCGATGCGGACCACACCGGCGGGATGCTCGCCGAGGTCGAGCATGTCGTCGGGACGGCGCTCCAGCGGTTCGAGGTGGCCCACACCCGCCGCGTCCTGCGCGCTCACCGGCTGGTGCGGGACATGCTGGCCGGGCACCACGATCTCCGCCACGCTGCCGTCCACCCGCCAGGAGACGTCCGCGATCTCCTTGCCCCTCCTGGTGACGTGCAGTTCCACCTCGATGGGAACCGCCCGTTTGAACACGGTGACCGTACCTTCGGTCTCGGTCCTGCGGTAGACGCTGTGACCGGAGGAGAAAGCCGTCTTGTTGGTGGATCCCACCGTCCCTCTGGCCAGCATCTTGGGAAAGTCGATACCCAGCTTGGGAAGCTTGATCCCGAACACTTCTTGCACGTCCACTTTGAAGCGCACGTTTCCGGCAAGCTCGAAACCGGCCGCCCTGGCGGTCGTCCATCCGGTGTTCAGCGCGGCCCCCACGGTCCTGCGATCATTCACCGTCAGGGGATACTCCGCGACCTCGTGCAGCGCGCCGAGGGTGCCACGGGCGGAAACCTCGATGTGATGGCCGCCGACCGTTGTCCGGTAGTCGATCCCGTTCAGCAGGTGGGTGAGATCGGATTCCAGAGCGGGACGGCCGAAATAGGCGCCGAGATCCTGGAGGACCTGCCGTAGCGCAGCCGGTGGGAGGTTGGGCACGGCCTCGGTGAGAGCGTCACGGATTCCCGTGACGAGGCGTTCGCTTCCTATCAGATGGGCCGGTGTGCCCAGTCCGGGCCCACGTCCGGCGGCCAGCATCAACGGCTCCTGCGGATGGGGCTCGTACACCGTGCCCTGGCCCTCGCCGTGCGGCTGAACGGATTCGATGTGCGGGATGCCCAGTTCGGCCCGCGTCTCTTCGGTGTATTTCTTCAATGCGGCGATCTGGTCCCGTAGAGCGGCGAACTCTTCTTGTACGGGGGTCAGCTCCCTGCCGAAGATGTCCAGCTCGAACCGGTCCGCCTCGCGCACCGGCAGCGCCATCTCCATGCGCACATCGACGTCGAAGGGGCCCATTTTCTCCGAGGAGACATGGAGCCGTACCGTCGCGTCATAGAGGACGACGTCGGTCTTCTCGATGAAGTTTGTCTTCACCACGTCTGTGTCGGATGTCCCTATGGAGTGCTGCTTTCCGAGCCTGCCGCTGACACCGGCCCTCACGACGAGCTTGTCGGCTTCGCCCACGTCGAACTTCAGGCCGACCGAACCGCTCAGCGCGTTGCCTTCCTGGCTCGTCGAGCCCGTGACCGCACGCCGTCCCAGGTCTTCGCGGATGCGCGTCTCGATCGGCATCTCCCTGCTCCCCGGCCTGCTCCCCGTCACGGGCTCCATGCGCAGGACGGTGGAGGTGACATGGAAGGCGTCTTCGGTGGAGCGCCACCGGGAGGTCTGGTACCGCACCGCCTCGGAGGTGACTCCGCTCGTCAGCAGCCACTGGCTGCGGTTCTTCATCGCCTGCTCGCTCCACACTGTGGACATGAGATGGTCGACGATCTTGACGATCTGGTGCGACGGCACGCCCGCCTCCACCAGGCGGCGCTGCACCTCCAACGCCAACGGCCTGGTGTCCACCGCGGTGAGGAGAACGCTGTGGTCCGGTACTCTCCGGGCCGCCTCGGACGGGACCTCGTGCCGGGGGAGAAGCGACGGGCTGTCGCCGCTGGTGAGCTGCCCCGTGCGGCGGAAGTCCGTGGGGAAGGGCACGACGACGGACAGGTCGGGAACGCGGGCGCCGTAAGGCACCTCCGATCCGTTTCGGTAGATCTCGAGCGACAGCCCGGCGTCGAAGAAGTCGAGGAAGGCGACCGGCTTGCGGCCGCTCATGATGTCGACGCCGTTCATGTCGCTCGTGCGTGACGAATGCCTGAGCCCCACGATGGGCAGTCCCAAGGTCTCCACCTCATCGGTGGTTTCCCACATCTTCGCGACGCCTGAGCTCAGCTCCGCATGGCGGCTTCTCGACGTCCTGCTCTCCACGCCGTCACCGCCGAACGAGACGGGATAGGCGCGCGGGCCTTCTGGGGTCTCCGTGACGGAGAAGTCCCGCATCCGCGGCTTCAGGTACACGACATCGTCGCCGACGCTCAGCGCTGCGCCCCTCTGGAGCAGATCAGTCCATTTCTCCCGGTCGGCATTGGACAGTTGCTCGGTAAGCCACGTCTGGATCTTGGTGCGGATCTCGGGGCTGAGATCGCCCGGAATGCCGTCCACCCACTGCTGCGCCGCGCTCCTGGGGTCCGCCGGGATCTGGACCTGGTGCAGCGCCGTCTCTCCGACGGCGCCGAGCTCGACGTATCTGGGCGGATTGATCGTGGGCGGGTGGAGCGGCGGAACCGTCGCCACTTCGCCCGGCCTCCCGGAATTCCCGGTGGGCATGGGATCGCCGGAGGGGCGCTCCTGCAGTGCGACAGGAAGGTCACCGGCCGGTGTGGAATGGGCGGGTGGTCTCCCCGGACTCTCCAGACTGAGCAGCGGGGGCACCGGATTCAGGCGGCTGGCCGGATTGATGAGGTCATCGATGCTCGGGCGCGGGGCGGCCGAGTTGCCGATGCGTCCGGCACCGGGGAGCGGGCTCGTCGGAGCGCCTGCCGTCTCCACCTGCCCATCCCCGGAGCGTGGTGCGGCGAGGACCGTTGTCTGACCCTGGTCGCCATGGGGCGCCAGGGGCCGCACCTGCGGGGAGGCCGGATGGGCTGGGGTCTCGGCCTGCGGGGAGGCCGGGTGAGCCGGGGGCCCGGCCTGCTGCGGGGAGGCCGGGCGGCCCGGGGCCTCGGCCTGCTGCGGCGCGGTGGTGCTTCCTCGGGTCCGGTCGCCCGCGAGGTTCGCCTCGTTCGGCTGCCTGGGGACCACGGTGGTGCCGTGCGCCGTGTCACCGGAACCGGCGGGTAGCGGTGAATCCTGGCGCCGCACGACCTCGCCCGCGATCACCTGTCCCGTATCGGCGGGCCGGTTGCCGGTGCCGGTGGGTCTCACTCCGGCACCGTCCCCCGCCCCGAAGCCACCACTTCCTGGGCCGTCGTGGCCTCGGGGCGCCGGGATGGGCGTGTTGGCCGGATAAACCACCGTGCCGGCGTCGATGCGCACCGGACCGGGCTGTGCTTCGGCCGGTGGGGCGTGCTGTGCCACCGGGGCCATCGGGCTCGCGGGCTCAGGGCGGCCGTTGTTCAGGGAGTGAACGGGAGACTGTTCCGCGACGCCGGCCAGCGTTGTGTGCGACGGCTGAATGACGGGTTCGTGCCCGGTCGGCGTTGTGTGCGACGGCTGGATGACGGGCCTGTGCCCGGCCGGTGCCGTGGGCGATGTCTGATAGGCGCTCTCGTATCCGCTGGGCGCCGAATTCGAGTGCTGCCCCGCCTCGCTGACGTGCGGGGAGACGAAGAGGTCGCCCCCGCTGGGGGGCGGTGTGCCGGACGAGCCGGACTGATGTCCGGTGGAGGGCCCGTCGAGGGCGGCGACGGCGTCCAGTGAGTGATAGGTGGTGCGAGCGCCGGCCGGGACGTCCAGGCCTCCCGCGACTCCGGCGACGAAGGTGTAGAAGAGGTGTGACGAATCGAGGTTGCCGCTCATCGCGAGCCCGGGAACACTGCCCGCGGCGCCCGCGACGCCGCCCATCAGGGCGCGCCCGTACAGGCTCTGCCCGAACGCGGCCACCTTGTCCCGCAAGGACAGTTCAGCGCTCGACGCGACGTACCGCGTTTCCTGCGAGAGCAGACGGCTGAGGCCGAAGTCCATTCTGGTGAACACCGCGCCGGTGAGGGCGCCGCTGCCCGCGGACAGCAGGAGCGAGCTGACATCGTAGTGCTCCCGGTGCCCCCATTCCTTCTGCGCGGTCTGCACGCCGAGGTCCAGGCCGCCCATGATCCCGGCGAACCTCTTCATGTTGGTGAGCGTCTGGCGTTTCAGCTCGTCGATCGACATCTTCGTGAGCAGGGTTCGCTCCTGGATCGCGGAGAGAACAGCCGGGCCGTTGACGTAGATCCACACCAGCAGGCGCGCGATGGCGAGGGCGAGCAGCGCCAGCGACGCGTAGATCATCCACTGGGTGTGCTCCATCTGCACGCCGTACTCACGGAGGTTCGCGGCCTCCGCCCTGATCGCCGCCTCCAGCCGCCTCAGCA
This sequence comes from Streptosporangium sp. NPDC051023, assembly GCF_040689595.1. NCBI lineage: Bacteria > Bacillati > Actinomycetota > Actinomycetes > Streptosporangiales > Streptosporangiaceae > Streptosporangium > Streptosporangium sp. NPDC051023. The sequence continues at coordinate 52,992 of NZ_JBFBCE010000060.1, forward strand.
GCGACGTACCCGAGATGTCGCCTCCCGGAGGCTCCTCGGTAAGCTGCGCCAACACCTCCTGAAAGGCCTTCTTGGCCGCGCCGTTCCACCCGGGGCCGTTCAGGGAGGCGAACAGTTTGTCGATGTCCTCGGCCTTGACCTGGGCGATCATGTCGGCGATCTGGTCCAGCGCGTCCGCCTCATGCATGACCTGGTCGACCTTGGCGTCGGGGATCGCCCCTCCGGCCAGGAACGGTGCCACGCCTTTGACCAGATCGGGGACGAAGTCGAGATTCAGCCCCATGAGCGTACGTGCCGCCGCTTAGGCGAGGGGGTGGGTGCCGTCGTCATGGGCGCTCTTCACGCTCCGTCGGACGCGGCGTCACGACCTGTGCCAGGAAGGACGGGAGGTCGGCTCCCTCGCCGAACAGATCTTCGAGAGAAAGGTCCGCCGGTGTGAACGGCTGCATGGCCTCCTGTAGCTCGCCGGAGACCGTCCGGGTGGCCGCACCGATCTGCTCGATGAGCGAGGCGGACAGCTCCGACGGGGACAGCTTCCGGTAGACCCGTGGATCAAGGTCGATCTTGCGTACCTCCCCGCGCGCCCCCACGGTGACGGTCACCATGCCGTCCTTCGACGTGGCCGAGGCGGACATGTCACGAGCCTTCTCGTGCATGTCCTGGACCTGCCTGGTCTGCCGGTTCACCTCCTTGACGAGCTTTTCGAGCACCGTCCAAGAATCATCCATGCTCACTTTGACGCCCCCGTGAGACGAATTGCTCCTGTCTCAGTCACATCAGGATTATCGTCTGCCTCTGTGGGACGTTTAGTTGCCCTTGCGTTAACTTTTGGCCGTCTCTGCGTTAACTTCCGGTTTCCGAAGATGGTCGCATTCGTGACCACTCGTGCCTGACAAGCTCGTTCACAAGGTGAGCGCGGGAGCGCTCCGGCGATCACGCCGTGACATATCTCTCATTTATGGTCATTCGCGTACGGTGCTGGCCTCGTCACTTGCCTTATAGGTGGCGGAGGCGGCCCTGAGCTTGGATTCCTGTGCGCCAACCGCCTTTTTCAGCAGGTTCAGGGCCTCGCTGATGGCGCCCATTCGCTTCCCGCTCGACTGCCAGTATTTATGGGCGAACTCGTCTCCGCCGAGCGCGGCCCGCGTGGATTCCGTGACCTCTTTGAAGCGGTCGTGCACGTCGAAGAGCTTGACGGCCGTCTCATGAGTCTTGATGGCCAGACTGTGCAGCTGGTTGGAGTCGTAACTGAAGCCGTTGGGTCCCATGGAGCAAACCCTAACGATCGGTTCGGATATGAGAAGGGGCGATCCGGGTTCTCCGGGAGAACGGACGGCGGCCGGAGAGCCGGCGCGCGGCCTCTCCGTCTTGGTCCGTTTCGGCCTCCCGGTCTCCTGGTCCGGACACCCGTGCCCGCGGGAAAACGGGATGTCGATGAGCGAAAACGGCATGTACCCTGCGCGAGGACCTAGGGAAGGGAATCGTCGTGGGGCACGTTGAGGTCGGGCATCTGACATATGTCCTGCCGGATGGCCGGCCGCTGCTCGACGACGTGTCGTTCCGCGTCGGGGAAGGGGTCAAGGCGGCGCTCGTCGGCCCCAACGGGGCGGGCAAGACGACGCTGATGCGGCTGATCGCGGGGGACCTGCAACCGGTCGAGGGAAGCGTCGCGAGCTCGGGCGGCCTGGGGGTCATGCGCCAGTTCATCGGCAGCATCCGCGACGGGCGGACCGTGCACGACCTGCTGGTCGGCGTCGCCCCCGAGCGTGTACGACAGGCGGCGGAGCGGCTCGACGCCGCCGAGCTGGTGATGATGGAGCGCGAGGACGAGAAGGCCCAGATGCGCTATGCACAGGCCATCACCGACTACGGCGACGCGGGCGGCTACGACATCGAGGTGCTCTGGGACACCTGCACGATGGCGGCCCTCGGCGTGCCGTACGACAACTGCAAGTACCGCGAGGTCAACACCCTGTCGGGCGGCGAGCAGAAGCGGCTGGTGCTCGAGGCGCTGCTGCGGGGACCCGACCAGACGCTGCTGCTGGACGAGCCGGACAACTACCTCGACGTGCCCGGCAAGCTCTGGCTTGAGCAGGCGCTCCGCGAGACGGCCAAGACGGTGGTGCTGGTCAGCCACGACCGGCAGCTCCTGGCCAACGCGGCCGACCGGATCGTCACCGTCGAGTCCGGCAACGTGTGGATTCACGGCGGCGGGTTCGCGACCTACGCCCAGGCGCGCAAGGACCGCCGCGAGCGCCTCGACGAGCTGAAGAAACGCTGGGACGAGGAGCACGCCAAGCTCAAGCGGCTGGTCGTCATGCTCGGTCAGAAGGCCAAGTACATGGACACCATGGCCGCCGCCTACCACTCGGCCCAGACGCGACTGCGCAGGTTCGAGGAGGCGGGACCGCCGGAGGCCGCGCCCAGGGAGCAGCTCATCAGCATGCGCCTGCGCGGCGGGCGGACCGCCAAGCGCGCGGTGATCTGCGAGAAGCTGGAGCTGACCGGGCTCATGAAGCCCTTCGACCTGGAGATCTGGTACGGCGAGCGGGTCGCGGTGCTGGGCTCGAACGGCTCGGGGAAGTCACACTTCCTGCGCCTGGTCGCGGGTGAGGGGGTCCGGCACACCGGTGTGGCCAGGCTCGGCTCGCGGGTCGTGCCCGGCCACTTCGCGCAGACCCACGCGCGCCCCGAACTGCTCGGCAGGACGCCCTGCGAGATTGTCATGTCCGAGCACGCCAGGCTGAAGAACGAGGCGATGAAGGCGCTCTCGCGGTATGAACTGGCGGGGAGCATCGCCGAGCAGCGGTTCGAGACGCTGTCCGGCGGGCAGCAGGCGCGTCTGCAGATCCTGCTGCTCGAACTGTCGGGGACAACGCTGCTCCTGCTGGACGAGCCGACGGACAACCTCGACCTGGCCAGCGCCGAGGCGCTCCAGGAGGGGCTGAACGCCTTCGACGGGACCGTGGTCGCGGTCACCCACGACCGCTGGTTCGCCGACGACTTCGACCGCTACCTGGTCTTCGGCTCCGATGGCAAGGTGTACGAATCGCCGCAACCCATCTGGGACGAGACCAGGGTGGTCCGCCCGCGCTGAAGGGGCAGGGCGGGAGCCGGGTGGGGAAGGCGGTGCCGGGAAGGCGGCGGCGAGGAGACCGGTGCGGAGAATCCGTCATAAACAATCCCTGTTAAAGAATTCGCCCGAGTCGTGTGTGTCCGGTGGAGACCGGAAGGTTCACGGGTTATGACGACTATGTGACGCACAGTACCCGAATCGTCGGCGCTCTCGCCCTGCTGTTCCTGGCCGGATGCTCCAGCTCGTCCGAGCAGCAGACGGCCCAGCTCAGGCCGCTCGCGGTCAAGGAGCAGGTCTCGTCCATCGTCAAGAAGGACGGGGGATATGTGGTGAACTGGGCCGGGGTGCTCACCAACAGCAACCCGTGGCACTTCGGCGAACACGTGGTGGCCACGGTGATCGCCAAGGACGCGTCGGGCAAGGAGGTCGTCCGGCTGGAACAGCCGCTGGACGCCGTGCCGCCCGCGGGGTCGCTGCCGTTCAGCGGCGAGGTGGTCGCCTCGGAGAAACCGTCCCAGGTGAGCATCGCCTACCGTCCCGCCGAGTGGCGGCTCGCGGGCCGGATCGTCTCGGCCTTCCAGCCGTTCCCCATCTCCGACGTGATGACCGTACGCAGGGACGACGGTTACCTGGTCGTCGGATATGTCGGCACGCCGTACCGGCTGCCCGCCAGCAGCCTGGAGGTCACCGCGCTCCTGCGGGACAAGGACGGCAAACTGCTCGGCGGCGGGAGCACGTTCGTCGACGACGTCGGCCCGGACAGCACGCGCCGCTTCGTCATGCACATCGAGAGCGTCGCGGACACGAGCAAGATTGCCAAGGCCGAGCTCGCCGCGCGCACCTGGGGATCCAGCAGCCGCCCCTACGAGCAGCTCGCCCTGGGCGGAAGCGTCCCAATGCACACGGTCAAGCCGACGACGGCCGCGTTCGCCAAGGACAGGGGTCGGCAGGGGGCGAGCGCGGCGGACGCTCGGCCGTGAGCGCCCGTCCCGGCGGCGATGTTCGCCGGGGACGGGCGTTCGTCAGGGGCGAGGCCGGGGGCGGGGACGCCCCTGGCCGATGTGGTGTATCCGCCTTTTCGGTGTTTCTCATGTTTCCTGTGGGGCCGTGGATTCGTCGGGCTCCGTAGGCTTTTCGGCGCGGCGGGTTTCGTCGTGCGGACTTCTTCTTGCCGCGGACCTGTACGGCCTTCCCCCGGACCTGTACGGCGGGCCTTGCGGGCCCCGGGGCCGGTGAACGGCCGTTCGTCGGGGTTTTCGTTTGCATGCCGTACGGCATGCTTTTTCGTGTTTTCCGGTGTCCGGGACATTGGGTGGTTTGACATGGTCTGTCGGCCGATGGAAAACGGCTGACCGGAGGAGGTCGGCGATCCAGGCAGCCACCACGTGCCTGCCGTCTGACGTGCTCGGGTGTCCTCCGGTTGAAGGTCCGAATGCGCCCGATCGGGGAACACGCTCTCCCTTATATCCCCTTATCTCACCTCTGTCGCTCCGATGTGGTGCCCCGTGCTCTGAAATCCCACTGAACAGCACTGATCACATTATGTGTGTTACATGTGTGCGAAGAGTGACTAGAGGGAATCTTGAGTCACGCGGGTCGTCATGCAGTGACACATAGTGATACGCGCTGATTCGGTATGCGCTTATGGGAGAGGTGAGATATGCACTCCATGGGCAGAAAACACGGTCGTGCCGTCGCCCTGGTTTCGGGGTTGACCTGCTGCGTGCTCGTGGGCATGGGCGCCCCCGCCCAGGCCCGGCTTCATAACGGTCCCGCGGTCCACGAGGTCGCCGAGGCGCGGTCCAAGGCCGTCGAACGAAGTAAACCGCCGGCCGCCGAGCGGGCGACGGTCAGGGAGAGGACCAGAGAGAGGACCAGGGTCGCCAGGGGCCGTGCCGGGTACGGCAGGTACCGGGCCGCCGCGATGGCGCGTTTCAGGGCGCGGAACGTCATGGCCCGCACCGGACAGACGCCGACCTGGGCGGACGACGGGTCCGCCGAGCCGGCCAGGGGCGACATCGTCGCGGACTGGGCGCTGACCCAGATCGACAAGCCCTACGTGTGGGCGAGCGCGGGACCCGTCGGCTACGACTGCTCCGGGCTGACCATGCAGGCGTGGGCGCGGGTCGGGGTCAAGATGGACCACTGGACGGGCACCCAGTGGACCTCGGGGGAGCATGTGCCGCTCGACCAGCTGCAACGGGGCGACCTGCTGTTCTTCGGCCGTCACGTCCGCGGGCCCGCCGACATCCAGCACGTGGGGATCTACATCGGCAGGGGCCTGATGGTGCACGCCCCGCAGACCGGGGACGTGGTCCGGGTCGCGCCAAAGGGCCGTTTGTGCGAATCAAAGGGGGCGCCCGCGCGGCTTCGTCGGCGGCCTGTCGTCGCGCTCGCCCCATTCGAC
>NZ_JBFBCE010000061.1:0-58211 GCF_040689595.1 Streptosporangium sp. NPDC051023
GCGCCCCGCGGGCGCGGCCCCTCCCCCCCCCGCGACCGCCCCACGACCGTCGTCGTGCTCGCCGCCGAACGGAAGGCGCGAGTCCTCAGAACTCCAGTCGTGGCGCGGACCGGCTCAGCATCGCGGTCTTCGGCGCGACCGGCCAGAGGCCGCTCAGCTCGTCCGCGACCGTGGTCGTGAGCTCCTGGACGTCCGTGGCCGCCGACTCGTGCAACGCCTCCGCGACGATCAGGACCGCGGCCGTGCTGTCTCGGACGGCCGAGAGGCCGCTCTGCCGGTTCGTCCACCGCCGGGCGTGCGCCCGGCCCTCGGCGTCGGCGAAGATCACCTCGTGCGGTTCGGGGTTCTCCGTCTCGCCGGAGAAGGTCAGATAGGTCTCCTGCCCGCTCGCGTACCGGACCTCCAGACCCTCGGAGACCCTGGCGACGTCGAACACGGCCACCGGGGTCGCGAACGCGAGCGAGATCGCGTTGCAGAGGTCGATCAGGGGATGCAGCCGGGGGAGGGCTCGCTCCTTCTTGAAGCGCCGCAGCAGTGCCTCCGAGGCGCACCGGTACTGGGTCGGCTTGAGTCCCATCTTGGAGAAGGTGCGCCGCCAGGCCTGGATCTCGGGGAACTCGGCCTCCGAACTCGTCGCAAGCCGGGCCTCGGCGATGGCGCCGAACCTGGCGATCTGGTCGTCGACGGACACCTCCCGGGTGATTCCCGTGGCGAGGACCACCCCGGCGGCGAGATCGGGATAGTCGGACCAGATGTCGCTCGAGTGCTGGAAGTACATGAGGCGGGCCCCTGTCGCGAACTGGATCGGATCTACCGGGTAATCAAGGTCTACCAGTGATGAAGGTCCACTGGGCGCTGAAGGCGAGTCTCGCACTGCGCCAAGGCGTGCTTCCCGAACCAGTCAGTGATCGTCGTTCAGGTCGTAGGCCAACCCCGGTGGGACTGTTTTTCGGCTCGGGCGCGCCGGTGTCCGATGGAGGCCGCGCGCCGACCGGTGCTCGCCTCAGTGCTCGCGAAACTGCAGGACACGGCACTGCACGTCACCGCCGGGCACCATGACAAACTCGGCCTCACCGTCCCGCGCGAGAAGATCCCCGCTCTGATCACGCTCTACGGGGGGACGCTGTTCACCCTGGTCAGCGCGCCGCCGGGAAGTGTCGACAGGGACGTCGTCCGGAACGTGGTTCAGGTCATCGTGTACGGCTGCGCCGGACACATCCAGCGGCGGCTCTGACCCTGCCGCAATCCCGGAGGCTGTTGAGCGCCGCCTCTAACTGCCCGAACTTCCCTGGCGCGGATTCCGGCCGCGACCAGCCGGCGTTTTCAGCTCGTACACACATCGAAGCCCTACCGGTACGAGCCCGCCGTCACGGAGATCTCGGTGGCCCGCCGGCTGTCGCTGCCGCGCTATCCCGACATGACCACACAGGAGGTGGAGCAAGTCGTCGTCGCAGTGCACGCCGACCGCTACACAGTGTGCGGCAGGGGCTGCTCTTGGTGGTCGTTTGAGTGGGCGGTGACCAAAGCGGCGCTACGGTGAGTCCGCAAGACGACGAATGCATGGCGTTGGAAAGAACAAAAAGTGACAAGGTTGCCTTGCTTGGCCTCCAGCAGGTGGCACCGCCAGGCGCTGAGCACTTCGTGTTGAGGGAGACGCGATGACCGGCTCGAAGGCCACGATCGACGTGGTGGTCCTCACCATGAACGACCGGCCCGCCGCCTTCCCGCAAGCTGTCGCCTCCCTCCTCGCCCAGCAGGACGTCGACCTGCGGGTGGTCATCGTCGGTAACGGTGTCGAGCCCGACCACGTGCCCCCGGGGGTGCGCGCCGTCACCCTGCCCGCCAATGTCGGTATCCCCGAGGGGCGCAATGTCGGCGCCGACACCCTGGCAGGGCCGCACAGCGGGGAGTTCGTCTTCTTCTTCGACAACGACGCCGTGCTGCCCGCCCCCGACACGCTCGCCCGGCTCGTCGCCGAAGCCCGCCGTCACCCCGAGGCCGCCTACATCCAGCCCCGCATCGCCGATCCCGACACCGGCGCCACCCTGCGCCGCTGGGTCCCTCGGCTGCGCGCCGACCGTGCCACCCGGCCCGGAACCGTCACCGTCATGGCCGAAGGCGTCGTCCTCATCCGCCGCGCCGACTACGAGAAAGCCGGAGGCTGGCCCGGTGACTTCTTCCTCTTCCACGAAGGCATCGACCTGTCATGGCGGCTGTGGGACCTCGGACGTACGGGCTGGTACGCGCCCGGCATCGTCATCCACCACCCCGCAACCAACCCCGCCCGGCACGCCGCCTTCCACCGTCTCGTCGCCCGCAACCGCGTCTGGATCGCCTACCGCCGTCTGCCTGCCCTTCTGATCCCCATCTACCTGGCGGTCTGGACGCTGCTCAGCGTCATCCGGATCCGATCCCGCGCCAACCTCGCCATCTGGGCACGCGGCCTACGAGAGGGCCTTCAGGGAGGACACGGAAAGCGCCGGCCGATGTCCTGGGGCACCGTGCTGCGGCTGACTCTCGCCGGTCGCCCCCCGATCGTTTGAGCTCTACGGAGCTGCTGTACCTGTGCTGGTGCCGCGTCAGGCGACGTTTGCCCGGCGAGGTCTGCGTGATATCTTCGGCAGCGCCGTGCAGTGGTGCGACGACTGGAGGAGGTGAGACCGATCAACGCTGTGATGACAGGTCGGGGCTCCCTCCCGTGCATGGTCTAGGGAGCGCCCGCACAAGGCACCCCCGAAAGGCTTTGAAACGCTATGCGCTTCAGCTTGACCTCTCAGACGTCGGCCGACGGCGTCACCGAACAGTCCTTCGCCCTCGGCGAGATCACCGGTGTGCTGTTCACGCCGCAAGGCGCCACCGGCCCCCGCCCGCTGATCCTGATAGGACACGGCGGCGGCCAGCACAAGAAGGCCCCCGGCGTCCTGGCCGGCGCGCACCGGTTCGCCGCCGAGGGGGGTTTCGCCGTCGCCGCGATTGATGCCCCTAACCACGGCGACCGGCCGAAAGATGAACAGTTCATCCAGCTCGCGGGCGACATGCGGGCCCGTATGGCCGCAGGAGAGGATCCGGCCGGGCTGGTCACGGCCATGCACGACCTGCTGGCCGGGCGGGCCGTCGCCGACTGGCAGGCCGTTCTGACCGCGGTCCAGGAGCTCGACCACGTGGGCGTCGGCCCGGTCGGCTATTGGGGCGTGTCGATGGGCTGCGGGCTCGGTGTGCCGCTGCTCGCCGCCGAACCCCGGATCCGCGCCGCGGTGCTGGGCCTGCTCGGCGTGCACGGGCTGGCCGCACCCGCCGCCCAGGTCAGCGTGCCGGTGCAGTTCCTGCTCCAATGGGACGATACGCGGGTGCCCAGGGACCAGGCCCTGGCGCTGTTCGACGCCCTGGGCTCGACCGAAAAGACGTTGCATGCCAACCCCGGCGACCACGGGGGAATCCCCGCGTTCGAGACCGACAATGCGCTGCAGTTCTTCGCCCGGCACCTCGGATAAGGCCGCTGCCCTGTAGCGCGTGACGCGCCGGCCGGGGTCCGTTTCCGGCCGGCGCATCACGAACCAGACCGTTTAGCACGGAACCACGGGATGGGTGGGCATCAGGTGCCCCCCGCAGCGCGAACCAATCCAGCGCGAACCAGTCGTCATGCACGCGATGGCGTCCCCGTGCCGTCCCAGCCACGGGCCGCGTGATCCATTTCCCGTCCCCATCCGGTCGGCAGGTTTCGATCGACGGTTCCGAACCTAGAACCTTGACTTGAGGTCAAGCGGGTGGGGTGCAGGAAGGGGACACGCCTGCCCGACGGCGATCACTCCGCGGTTGACGGCTCCCGGGTGAGGCCGGGGTTGAACACGTGGTTGAACTCCTCGTCGGGGAGCATGAACACGTGCGCGGCGATCCGGTTCACGTGCTCGCGGGCGAGACGCTCGGCCGAGGTGGCGTCGCCGGCGAGGATGGCCCAGGCGATCTTCGCGTGCTCCTCGATGGAGACGCGGAAGTCCTCGCCCCGGTACCGCTGGAAGTAGTTGAGCCGTTGGACCGGCAGGTGCAGGCTGTCCCAGATCCGGATCAAGAGCCGGTTCTCGCCGGATGAGACGACCAGCCGGTGGAACTCCTGGCTGTGCCGGGCGTACTCCTCGGCCGAGCAGTGATGGCCTTCCTCCATCCAGTGACGTAGCACGCCTGCCTGGCCGCTCAGCCCCTCGAGCGGCCCGTCACACCTGGGGTCGCCGGTCGTGGCGGCGGCCGCGGCCGCGGCGGACGCGGCAGCGCCACCGCCTTCGAGCAGGGCGCGGACCCGGAAGAATTCGGTGATGTCCCGCCGGGTGATCACCCGGATCACCGCGCCACGGTGCCGCTGAAGCTCGATGATGCCGTCCCGCTCGAGGCGTTGCAGCGCCTCGCGGACCGGCACCCTGCTGATGCCCAGGTCGCCGGTGAGGCGGGCCTCGGTGAGGCGTTCCCCGGCACGGTAGGAGCCGGTCAGCGCGTTGTGGAGGATCGAGGAGTAGGCGCGGTCGGTGACCGACTCCTCTACCGGCGTGTCTTCCACCGTTTTCGTGTGCCCGACGCCCTGGCGCTCGTTCACCTCTGCTCCCATCCGTAGGCCGCCCGGCGGTTGGCCGTCCGTGCGTTAAGGATTGTAGTACAGCTTTCCCCTCCGGTGTTCGCCGAGGGGAGGAGAGGGGCGGTCCGGTGTTCGCCAGGGGGAGGAGAGTGCTCGTCCACGGGGGAGACACCGGTTTCGGAGGGCCGGAAACCTGTCCGTAACTTGTGCGTCTTCCTGTATTGACAGAACTGGCCAGCGTGAATGAGTGTTGTCTAACGATTTACGGCACAGCAAACCGCCGATGCAGTCCTGGACTGCCAGGTGGGAGAGGGAAGGGCTGCACATGGGTCTCAGGAGCGGCAAAGAGTACGTCGAGAGCCTGCGAGACGGACGGAAGTTGTTCATCAATGGCTCGATAGTGTCCGATATTGCGAGCTATGCCCCTTTTCAGGGGGCCGTGCAGACCCTCGCCGGGTTGTATGACACTCAGGCCGACCCTCAGTACATCGACACCCTGACCCGGGTGGGCGAGAACGGCGAGCGCTTCAGCACCACGCTGCTGGAGGCCAGGACCCTGGAGGACATGGAGGCGCGGCTGCGCTGCGAGTACGTCCGCACCGACCTGACGTACGGCCTGATGGGACGGCTGCCCGACTTCATGGCGGCCTTCGTCCTGGACACCGCCGCCTCGCTGCGGCACATGGGCAAGACCGAGGCCGCGGACCGGGCCGACGCCTACCTCGCGCACCTGCGCGCCAACGACCTCGCGGTCACCCACACGCTGATCGACCCGCAGAGCGACCGGTCCAAGGCGGGCGCGCCGAACGAGGCCGTGCGTATCGTCGCCGAGAACGAGGAGGGCATCACGGTCCGCGGCGCCCGGCTGCTGTCCACGCTGGCCCCGCTCGCCAACGAGATCTTCGTCGGCCCCTACGTCCCGCGCCGCCCCGGCGAGGAGGACTTCGCGCTCATCTTCTCGACCCCGGCCGCGACCGAGGGACTGAAGATCGTCTGCCGCGAGCCGTACGACCTCGGGCGCGCGGAGTTCGACCGGCCGCTCTCGGGGCGGTTCGACGAGGGCGACGCGATCCTGATCTTCGACGACGTCTTCGTGCCGTGGGACCGGGTGATCGTCGCCAGGGACCTTGAGGCGTACAACGGGGTGATCCCCAACTTCCCCGGCTACGCCGGAATCCAGGGCGCCGCCCGCAGCACCGCCAAGCTCCGGTTCCTGACCGGGCTCGCCGGTCTGCTCGCCAGGACCAACGGCAGGGCCAAGGCCCCCCGCTACCAGGAGGAGATCGGCGAGCTGGTCGGCCTCCTCAACGTCGCGGAGGGACTGCTCAAGGGCGCCGTCGTCGACACCTTCCAGCGGGTGAACGCCCGTGGCCAGGGACTGGACGCCCACCGGCCGTCCGGACCCGGCGAGCCGCGGGAGCAGTCCTACGTCGGCCTGGCGAGCATCATGTTCTTCTTCCCCGGAGTGCTGGCCAAGGCCATCGAGACCGTCAGGATCGTGGCCGGCAGCGGCGCCATCGCGATGACCAAGGCGGACTTCGACCACCCCGAGCTGCACGACCTGGTCGAGAAGTTCCTGCACGGCCCGGACACCCCGGCCGAGAAGCGGCTGCAGATCATGAAGCTCGCCTGGGACATCACCGGCGACCAGTTCGGCGGGCGGCAGGCGCTCTACGAGCGGTACTACACCGGCGACCCGATCACCAACCGGCTCATCTTCTTCGGCATGCCCAAGCGGGCGGAGGCCGAAGACCTCGTCAGCCGCCTGCTGGGCTGGTGAGACGGGGATGAGTATGACGGACGAGGAGAGGACCTCCACCGTGAACGGCGCGTTCACCGCTCTGCCCGCCGTACGGCATGTGGAGACCCTTGGGTACCGCACGGCCTTCTATGAGGCGGGCGCGGGTGAGACCGTGATCCTGCTGCACGGCGGTGGGGCGGGCGCCGACAGCCGGTCCAACTGGGAGGGATGCTTCGACCTCTTCGCCGCCAGGGCACGGACCTTCGCGGTCGACCTGGTCGGGTTCGGCGAGACCGACAAGCCAGACCCCGAGCGGTTCGCCTACACCCAGGACGCCCGCAACGCGCAGCTCGTCGCGTTCATCGAGGCACTGGGCCTGGAGCGGGTCACCATCATCGGCAACTCGATGGGTGGCGCGACCGCCCTCGGTGTCGCCATGACCCGCCCAGACCTGGTCGCGAACCTGGTCCTGATGGGCAGCGGCGGCCTGACGACCCATATCTCGCACGAGCTCGGGGCCGTGGTCGACTACGACTTCACCGAGGCCGGCATGCGCAGGCTGATCGGCGTGCTCTCCAATCCGGGCTTCGTGCCGACCTCCGGTCAGGTCAGCTACCGCTACGAGCTGTCGGTACGGCCGGACGTCCGGGCCGCCTACCGCGCGACCATGGGCTGGGTGAAGGCCAACGGCCTCGCCTACACCGAGGACCAGTTGCGCGAGGTCAAGGCCAGGACGCTGGTGGTCAACGGCAAGGACGACGTCATCGTCCCGGTGGAGACGGCTTACCGGTTCCTGGAGCTGCTGGAGAACTCCACCGGTTACATCCTGCCGCACTGCAGGCACTGGGCGATGATCGAGTATCCCCGGCTGTTCGCCGAGGTCTGCCTGGACTTCATCGAGGGCCGGGGCGTGCCGAACGGCGGGGGCCCGGGTGGGCCCGCCGGGCAGGGCGAGGACTGACCATGGCCGAGGCGAGCGCGAGGCGTTCAGACATGGCCGAGGCGAGGGCTCCGCGTTCCGGAACGGCTGGAACGGGCGCGTCACTCCAGCCCGCGGCGCCGGATCCGGCGGTGTTCCGCAGGGTTCTGTCCAACTTCTGCTCCGGCGTCGTGATCGTCACGACGATCGACGATGAAGGACCGACCGGGATGACCTGCCAGTCGTTCTCCTCGCTCTCGCTGGACCCGCCGTTGGTGCTGCTCTGTCCCGGTAAGGGCTCGACGACCTGGCCGAGGATCGCCGCGACCGGCACCTTCTGCGTCAACATCCTCGCCGAGCACCAGCAGGCCGACTGCTGGCGCTTCGCGTCCAAGGGGGCCGACAAGTTCGAGGGCACGTCGTGGCACCCCACGTCCGGTGGCTCGCCGGTGCTCGACGGCGTGATCGGATACGTCGACTGCCGCATCGAGGCGGTCCACGACGGCGGCGACCACCACATCGTGGTCGGCCGGGTTCTGGACCTCGCCGTCACGAGCACCGCCCGGCCCCTGCTCTACTTCCGCAACTCCCACCCCCGTGTCGAGGACCCGCACGCCGGTCACATCCCGTTCCTCGGCGCCCCCGACTGGTGACCTCCGGCCGGTGACCCCAGACCGGTGACCCCGCACCGCGGAGTCCCGCCGTCTCCCCCCCACGTTCCTGGACAGAACGGATCATCATGCAGATCGAACAGCTCGGCTACCTCGGCATCAACTCCACCTCTCCGCAGGCCTTCTCCGACTACGCGACCGGGATCCTGGGCCTGCAGGCCGTACGGGGGGAGAGGGGGCGCTCCTACTTCCGGATGGACGACTTCGAGCAGCGAATCATCATCGAGCACGCGGAGACCGACGGCGGGGCCTACTACGGCTGGCAACTCGCCGACCAGGCGGCCGTCGGAGCGCTGGCCGACCGCGTCGAGCGCAGCGGCGTCGCGGTCCACGAGGCCACCCCCGAGGAACTGGCGGTGCGCAAGGTCGGCCACATGGTCCACTTCGCCGACCCGTCCGGGCACCGGGTCGAGCTCTACTGCGATCCGGCGCGCACCGTCGCCTCCTTCGACTCGCCGCGCGGGCTGCCGGGCTTCGTCGCCGGTGAGCTGGGGCTGGGACACGTCGTGCTGCTCAGCGACAAACTGGAGGAGAGCCAGCGGTTCTACACCGACGTCCTCGGGTTCCGGCTCAGCGACTACATGAACGACAAGCCCTTCAGCGCGTCCTTCATGCGGACCAACCCCCGCCACCACAGCCTGGCGATCGCCGACGCGACGTTCTTCGGCGCGCCGAACGCGCTGCACCACTTCATGCTGGAGGTCCACGACCCCGACGAGGTCGGCCGGTCCTGGGACATGGTGCTGGAGAAGAACGTCCCGGTGACGATGTCGATCGGCAAGCACACCAACGACCAGATGTTCTCCTTCTACGTCCAGTCCCCGGCGGGGGTGCACACCGAGTTCGGGGCGGGCGGCGTCCTGGTGAACGAGGACACCTGGCAGGTCTGCGAGATGCCGGGCCCGGACGTCTGGGGCCACCTGCACTGACCGGAGGCGCGAGCGGGCCGTGGAGCCCGGCTCGTGCCACCGGCGTCCATCAGCCCGTCAACGCACGGATCGGCGGCCCGCGCAGGGCCCGCCCATATCCGGATGAGGTGAGAGACCCGATGACCCTCAGGATCGCAGTCGTCGGAGGCGGGCCAGGCGGCCTGTTCTTCGCGAGCCTGGTCAAACAGGCGGACCCGTCGGCCGAGGTCACCGTCTTCGAACGGAACCGTCCCGACGACACCTTCGGCTTCGGCGTGGTCTTCTCCGACGCCACGCTCGCCGGCATTCACGAAGCCGACCCCGTGCTGCTGGCGGGCCTGCGCGAGTACGGCAGGCACTGGGAGCACATCGAGGTCAGGTCGAAGGGACGGCGGATCCGCTGCGCGGGCAACGGAATGGCCGCCATCACCCGCAGGACACTGCTGCTGCTCCTGCGGCGGCGGGCCGCCGAGGTCGGCGTCGACGTACGGTTCCAGAGCGAGATCCGCGACCTGGCCGAACTGGACGGCCACGACGTGGTCGTCGCGGCGGACGGCGCCAACTCCGCGATCCGCGCCCGGCTCGCGGCCGAGCTGGAGCCGTGGGCCGAGACCGCCGCCGCCAGGTTCATCTGGTTCGGCACCACGCACATGTTCGACGGCCTGACCTTCGTGCACGAGCGCGGGCCGCACGGTGTCTTCGCCGCGCACGCCTATCCGATCAGCGACGACGCCAGCACGTTCATCGTGGAGACCGACGAGGAGTCGTGGCGCGCGGCCGGGCTCGACGGGTTCGACGCCGGACGACCTCCCGGGCCCAGCGACGAGAACTCCAGGCTGTACCTGGAGCGGCTCTTCGCCGAGCAGATCGGCGGGGAGCGGCTGCTCGCCAACAACTCCCGCTGGGCGAGCTTCCGGACCCGCCGCACCCGGCGATGGTGGTCGGGGAACGTGGTGCTGCTCGGCGACGCCGCGCACACCGCGCACTTCTCCGTCGGCTCCGGCACCAAGATGGCCATGGAGGACGCCGTGGCGCTCGCCGCCGCGGTGACCGGGAAGCCCGGCGATCCGCAGGCCGCGTTCGCGGACTACGAGGCGGCCCGGCGCCCGCGGGTCGAGCGCATCCAGAACTCCGCCCGTCCCAGCCTGTCCTGGTGGGAGCGGTTCGGCACCTACCACGACGCCTTCGAACCGCTGCCGTTCGCCTTCCACTTCCTGTCGCGGAGCATCGGGCTCGGCAAGCTGGCCCTGCGCGACCCGGCCTTCACCGGTGAGGTCGAACGGGACTGGCGCGCGACGCACGGCACCGAGCCGCTGGCCACACCGCTGCGCCTGGACGGCCACACCTTCTCCGGGAGGCTGGTGGCCGTACGGGAGATCGGGGGGCGGCGGATCGCCCAGGCGGCCGGAGACGTGGCCGGGCTCCCGCTGTACGACACGCCGCCGCCTGCGTCCGCCGGTGCGACGCCGTACGGCGCACCGCACGGGGCCGGTTCCCCACATCTCTCAGACACGGAAGGTACGGCGGCCGCTCCCTGGGGACGATGGCTGGCCGCGCCCGGCGACGAGGGCGGGCTGCCCACGGCGCGGGAGGAACTCGCGGCGGCCGTCGCGTCCGGTGCGGCGCTGGTCGCCGTGCACGGCGGCACGCCGCTGACCCGCGTCCTGCTGGCCGAGGACTCGCGCCTGGTCCACGGTGTCCCGGCGCTGGTCGTCGAGAACGGCGCGAACGAGAACGGCTCCGGAGAGAGCCGGGCGGGCGAGGACCGTGCGAGGGAAAGTCACGCGGGCGAGGAGCGTGCGAAGGAAAGGCGCGCGGACGAGGATCGCGCCGCGACTCTCGTGCTGTCCGGCCGCGCGGACCTGGTCGCCACGGCTCCCGCGGACGCGCCGCCGACGCCGGCCTTTCTCGGTGCCTCTGGCGGCCCGGAGACTCTGCGACCGCTGTTCATGCCTCGCGGGGTCGCCGTGGTCGGCGCGTCCAGGGAGGGCGCCAAGCTCGGGGCCATGATGGCCCGGTCGCTGGCCGGGTACGCCGGGGGACCGGTGCTGGTCAACACCCGCAACCCCGATCCCGCGGCGGGCGTCTACGGCTCGGTCGGCGAGGCCGTCGCGGCGAGGGGAGAGCCGGTCGACCTGGCGGTGCTCTGCGTCCCGGCGGCCGTGTGCGCCGCCGCGCTCGCCGAGGCGGCGGAGGCGGGCGTGCGGGCCGCGCTGGTGTGCGCGGGCGGTTTCGCCGAGGCAGGTGAGGAAGGGGCCCGCCTCCAGCGGGACCTGGCCCGGGTGGCCGCCGAGACCGGCGTCCGGTTGCTCGGGCCGAACACCTCCGGTTTCTTCGTGCCCTCAACGGGGCTGACCGCCAGCTTCGTCCCCGCCGCGGCGCGGGTGCCGTCCGGCGGGGTCGCGGTGGTCGCGGCCAGCGGCGGGGTGAACCACGCGCTCGCGTTCGAGCTGGCCAACGCGGGCACCGGGATCAGCCTCGCCGTTGGCATCGGCGCGGGCCTCGACGTGACGGCCGCCGACGTCCTGGACCATCTGGCGGCCGACCCGCTGACCACGGCGGTCGCACTGCACGTGGAGACCGTGCCCGAAGGGCCGCGCCTGGTCGAGGCGGTGCGGAGGCTGTCCGCGGTGAAACCGGTCGTCGCCCTGGTCGTCGGGCGCAGCGACGTCGGTGACTTCGCGCGCTCGCACACCGGGGCGCTGGCCACCTCCTGGCGCGTCACGCGGGCCGCACTGCGGCAGGCGGGCGCGGTGCTCGCCGACGACGAGCGTGAGGCGGTCGACGCACTCACCGCCCTGTCACGGCTGCGGCTCGCCCCCGCCGCCGATCCCGGGCTGGGAATCGTCACCGCCCAGGCGGGCCCCGGCCTGCTGCTGGTCGACCGGATACGGGCCGACGGGGCCCGCGTGCCGGACCTCACCGAGGAGACCGGGGAGCGGATCGGCGCGCTGCTGCCCCCGCTGACCTACCAGCGCAACCCCGTGGACACCGGCAGGCCCGCCGAGACCTTCCCGCAGGTGCTGCGCGCCGTCGCGGACGACCCCGGAGTCGACCTCCTCGCCGTTTACGCGCTCACCGAGCCCGGCAGCGTGGACCTGGCCGACGCGGTCGAGGCCGCGGGGCTCTCCGCCGCAGTGGCCGCGGTCGGCGGGTTCGAGACCGAGGCGCGCGAGATCCGCGCCCGCCTGCACGAGGCGGGAATCCCCGCGTTCGGCACCGCCGCGGCGGTGGCGAACGCGGTCCGCGCGCTGGTCGCCGACGCCCGCGCCCGCCACACCGTGACCGGCTCCGCCGTGACGTCCCCGGTCACGGTGGCCGGGACGGGGCCGATGGACGAGGCGGAGGCCAAGGACCTCCTGGACCGCCTGGGCGTGCGCACCCCCGAACGCCGGGTCTGCGCAGGCCACGCCGAGGCGCGCGAGGCACTGCGCGAGCTGGGCGGGCCGGTGGCGGTCAAGCTCCTCGACGCGGAGGTGACGCACAAGACCGAGGTCGGCGGGGTGCGCCTCGGCGTACGCGACGCCGGGGAACTCGACGAGGCCCTGGCCGCCCTGGACGCGGCGGGCGCCCGCCGCTATCTGGTCGAGCGGATGGCCCCGGCCGGTCCCGAGCTGGTCGTCGGCGCCCGGCGGGATCCGGTGTTCGGGCCGGTCGTGCTGCTGGGCCTCGGCGGGACCGCGGCCGAGGCCATCTCCGACGTGGCCGTCAGGCTCGCACCGCTGTCCGAGGCGCAGGCGGCCCGGATGCCGGATGACCTCGCGGGCCGTCGACTGCTCGACGGGTGGCGTGGCGGGCCGGTCCTCGACGAGTACCGGCTCGGCGCTCTGATCGCGACGCTCGGCGGCCTCCTGGCGGCCAGCCCCCTCCTGGAGGAGATCGAGATCAACCCGCTCCGGCTGACCGGGCAGGGCCTGATCGCGCTGGACGCGGTGGTCGTCCGGGCCAAGACGGAGGCCGGGGAGACGCGCGGCGCGGGAACCGGGGAGATGCGCGACGTGAGGACCGAGAAGACGCGCGACGCCGGGATCAGGGAGACACGTGATGTCGAATAGGAATGCGATGCCCGACAAGCCGGATACGCGGGTACGGCCGAGCCGTACCGGGACCGTCGGCTGGCCCCGTGACGTCGCCGAGCGATATGTCGCCCGCGGCTACTGGGCGGGCCGTTCCCTCGGCGAGCTCCTGCTCGCCAGGGCCGATCTCGTCCCCGATGCCGTCGCGCTGGTCGACGGCGAGCTGCGGCTGACCTACCGGGAACTGGCCGGGTGGGTGGACGGCGCCGCGCTGCGGCTGCGCGACCTGGGGCTGCGCCCCGACGACCGCGTCGTGGTGCAGTTGCCCAACCGCTGGGAGTTCGTCGTCCTCGTCCTGGCCTGCCTGCGGCTGGGCGTGATCCCGGTGATGGCCCTGCCCGCCCACCGCAGGGCGGAGATGTCCTATCTGGTCGAGTACGCCGAGGCCAGGGCGATCGCGGTGCCCGGCACGCTCAAGGGCTTCGACCATCAGGCGATGGCCAGGGAGATCGCCGACCGCGACGGCGGGGTGGACGTCATCCTGGTGGCGGGGAACGAGACCGGGCTGCTTCCCGGCGGCACGGACCTGACCGCACTCTGCACGGGCCCCGCGCCCGACTCCGTGGCGGCACGCGCCGAGCTGGACCGCGCCGCGCCGGACAGCCGCGCCGTTGCGGTCTTCCTGCTGTCCGGCGGCACGACCGGCCTGCCCAAGCTGATCGCCCGCACCCACGACGACTACGCCTACAACGCCCTGCGCAGCGGTGAGGTCAGCGGCCTTGGACCGGAAACCGTCTATCTCGGGGTCCTCCCGCTCGGCCACAACTTTCCGCTGGCCTGCCCCGGCGTCCTCGGCACGCTGCTGGTCGGCGGGACGGTGGTCGTGCTCGGCTCGCCCGACCCGGCAAAGGCGTTCGCCGCGATCGAACGCGAGCGGGTGACCGTGACCGCGCTGGTCCCCGCCGTCGCACAGCGCTGGCTGAACCACCGCGAGGCCGACGGGAGCGCCGACCTGAGCTCGCTGCGAGTGCTCCAGGTGGGCGGCGCCAGGCTGGCCGACCACGTCGCCCGCCAGGTCGGGCCGGTGCTGGGATGCGGGTTGCAGCAGGTCTTCGGAATGGCCGAGGGGCTGCTCAACTACACCCGCCTCGACGATCCCAACGAGGTGGTCTGCGAGACGCAGGGCAGGCCGATGTGCCCGGACGACGAGATCCTCGTGGTGGACGAGGCGGGCCTGCCGGTGCCGGACGGCCAGGCGGGCGTCCTGCTCACCCGCGGGCCGTACACGCCGCGTGGTTACTACCGGGCCGAGGAGCAGAACGCGCGGGCGTTCAGCGCCGACGGCTGGTACCGCACCGGCGACATCGTACGGCTCCGCCCCGACGGCAACCTCGTCGTGGACGGCCGGGACAAGGACATGATCAATCGAGGTGGGGAGAAGATCTCCGCCGAGGAGGTCGAGAACTTCGCCTACCAGGTGGAGGGCGTCAGACAGGCGGCGGCGGTGGCGATGCCGGACCCGGACCTCGGTGAGCGGATCTGCCTGTACGTCGTGCCGTTCTCCGGCGCGACCGTGAGCCTCGACGACGTGCGAGCCGTGGTCGAGCGCGCGGGGGCCGCGCGCTTCAAGCTGCCCGAACGGCTCGTCACGGTCGGTTCGCTGCCCAGTACCAAGATCGGAAAGATCGACAAGAAGGCCCTCCGCGCCGACATCACCGCCCGGCTCGCCGCCGAGCGGGACACGGTGGGAGCGGCGATCGAGGGAGAAGCGAGGTGAGCGTCGCCGGGTGGCTCACCGGCCGTTGCGGGGCCGAGCGGTAGCCGGGCTTTCCTACGGGGCCGGGAGGTTTTCCAGCGGGGCGGGAAGATGTGGATACGCTTTCCTGGTGGACATCGACGCCTTTGTCAGTGCGCACCGCCCGGTCTGGGATCGTCTGGAGGAGCTGATCCGGCGTCGCAGGTCGCTGGACGGCGCCGAGATCGACGAACTGGTCGACCTCTACCAGCGGGTCGCCACGCACCTGTCCATCGTGCGTTCGGGGCAGGCGGACCCGATCCTGGTCGGACGCCTCTCCGCGCTGGTCGCCAGGGCCCGCTCCGCGGTGACCGGCGCCCACACCCCGGCCTGGCGGGAGTTCATCCGCTTCTTCACCGTCTCCTTCCCCGTGGTCGCTTACCGCGCCCGCTGGTGGTGGATCGGCACGACCGTGGCCTTCCTGCTGGTCTCCACGGTCATGGCCGTCTGGGTCGCGCGTGACCCCGCTGTCCAGGCGGTGATCGGCACGCCCGACGAGATCAGCAGGCTCGTCGACCACGACTTCGCCGACTACTACTCGGAGCATCCCGGGGCCTCGTTCGCCGGTCAGGTCTGGGTCAACAACGCCTGGGTCTCGATGCAGGTCATCATCATGGCCCTCCTGCTCGGCCTGCCGATCCCCTACATCCTGTGGCAGAACGCGGCCAACGTGGCCGTCTCCGCCGGGCTGATGGCCTCCCACGGCAAGCTGGACATCTTCTTCGGCCTGATCACCCCGCACGGCCTGCTGGAGCTGACCGCGGTCTTCCTCGCCGCGGCCGTCGGCATGCGCCTGGGCTGGACGGTCGTCAACCCCGGCCCCCGCAGGCGCGGTGAGGCCCTCGCGGAGCAGGGCAGGGCCGTCATGAGCGTGGCGCTCGGCCTGGTCGTCGTGCTGTTCGTCTCCGGGCTCATCGAGGGCCTGGTCACCCCCTCCAGCCTGCCGACCTGGGCGCGGATCGGCATCGGGGTGGTCGCGGAGGCGGCGTTCCTGACCTATGTGATCTTCTTCGGCCGCCGCGCCCTGGCCGCCAGGGAGACCGGCGACCTGGAGCGGGCGCCGGACCTCGCCCCGAGCGCCGGATAGCCCCCGCGCCTTCGTTCTTCGGCGGGCGGGCTGGAAGGGTGCGTCATGCCCGCCGTGCTCTTAACGAACGGTCCTCGGAGGTCGTTGAGGCAGCGAGGTTGTCGAAGGAGTTTTTGAAGGGTTTCCGGGGCCCGTGAACGCCTCCCTGGAAGATCGCCAAAAACGAAGGTTTTGAACCGTAATGGGCTGGCCATTTTTCTCTGCACGGGTGAAGCGCCGACGCAACCTTCCCACCAGCTCACACAATGTCCAGTAGTGGCCACCATGAGGGGATTGTTGCGATCACCAGGCGGGCGGAAACTCACTTGTGACAGGGCAGCGTCACGACCACATCACCGTTAGCGACGACCGGGCAGTCAACACCACCTTGCGCCACCGGCCCGGCAGAGACATCACCGGCAGCGGCTCAATCTCCTCCCCCTCTCACGATAGACCGCCTCAGTGATCAGGCGCCGCGCAGTCGTCACATCGTGTTGTCGCTGACCGGCGGTCGCTGACCCCGCCCGTTTCTGTGCGTGTCTCACACGGCCGGCCGGTTCTCCGGGGCCGCCCGCCCAGCCGTGCCAGTCCTGAGCCCGGCCCCCACCCCTCAATGAGGTGTGCCATGCTTCGATTCTCCTTCATCCGACCTTCCACCCGTTTTCCTGCCCGGCCGCCTGCCCCGCGACCTGCCCGAAGGCCGCGCCGGCGCGCCGGACACCGCCCGGCCTGGCTGCTGGGCCTGCTCGCGGCCTGGCTGACCGTGGCCGTCTGCATCCCTTCGGCGGCGCACGCGGCCAGCCCCGCCGCTGGCCACGCCTACACCGCCAACGAGGGCGGCGGCACCGTGACGGTGCTCGACACCGCCACCCACGCCGTCATCACCACGATCACCACCGCGGGCGACTCCCAGGACGTGGCGATCAACCCGGCCGGCACCCGCGTCTACACCGCCAACCAGTCCGGCTCCTACTCGGTGATCGACACCACCACCAACACCGTCATCGCCACCATCACCGCGGCCAACGGCCCCACCGGGGTGGCCGTCTCCCCGGACGGGACGAAGCTGTACGGATCCCGCTTCGACGGCCTGGACGTCATCGACACCGCCACCAACACCATCACCACCACGATCCCGCTGACCAGCTTCCCCAACGACTTCCCCTACGCCGTGCAACTGTCACCCGACGGCGGCACCGCCTACCTGCCGCAGCTGTACGGCGGCCAGGTCACGGTGATCGACACCGCCACCAACACCGTCACTACCAACATCGGCGTCGGCTCCTACCCTGAAGACCTCGTGCTCAGCCCGGACGGCTCACACCTCTACGTCGCCAACGGCGGCTCCGACACCGTCTCGGTCCTCGACACCGCCACCAACACCGTCACCGCGACCATCAGCGTCGCCGGCAGCCCACGCGGCGTGGGCATCACCCCCGACGGCTCGCGCGTCTACGCCGCCAGCTACGGCGGTGACACCGTTTCGGTGATCGACACCGCGACCAACACCGTGGTCGCCACCGTCAGCACCGGCAGCGGCAGCCTTCCCCACGATGT
Source organism: Streptosporangium sp. NPDC051023 (assembly GCF_040689595.1). NCBI lineage: Bacteria > Bacillati > Actinomycetota > Actinomycetes > Streptosporangiales > Streptosporangiaceae > Streptosporangium > Streptosporangium sp. NPDC051023. The sequence goes on from NZ_JBFBCE010000061.1 coordinate 17,235, forward strand.
GGACGTCGACTCCACCGGCACCTTCGCCTACATCGCCAACGCCGGCGGCTCGGTCGCCGTGCTGAACGTGGCCACCAACACCATCACCACGACCACCAGCGTCCCCGACGGACCCGCCCGGGTGGTCATCGGCCCGCCCCCGCCCACCGCCGATCTCGACGTCGACCTGGCCGCCTCGCCGCACCTGGGCATCCTGGTGCCCTACCTCGGCTACACCCTCACCGCGCACAACACCGGCCCGGACGCGGTCACCTCGGCCACCCTGACCGCCACCCTGCCCGCGGGGAAGACGGCCACCAACCTCTCAGCCGGCTGCACCTCCAGCCCCGGAACGGTGAGTTGCACCTACGGCGGCATCGCCAGCGGCGCCAGCGCCACCTCCACTTTCCGGCTGCCGCTGAGCCTGCTCAGCCTCGGCCACGTCACCGTGTCCGCCACCCGTAGCGCCTCGGCCCCGGCCGATCCGAACACCGCCAACAACAGTGCCTCGGCGCGGTGCACCGTCATCTCCATCATCCTGGCCACCTGCCCCTGACCCCGTTCCTGCCTCGGCGTATCCCCTGAACTGCGGGCAGGCGGTCCGCGAGCCTCTCGTGTTCCGGCTTTCCGGGTCCGGCCTTTCGGCGGGACCCGGTCTCCGGCCGGGATCAGAGGCGGCCCGCCGCCTTCAGCGCCAGGTAGGCGTCGGCCAGGGCGGGGGCGATCTGCTCGGGGGCGGCGTCGACGACCTCGACACCGTGGTGCCGCAGCCGGGCGGTGATCCTGCGCCGGTCGGCGTTCTGGCGCTCGGCCGCGGCGGCGTTGTAGACCAGTTCCGAGGTGCCGCGACCGGCCTCCATCGCCGCCACCTGGGGGTCGGAGACGGCGGCCAGGAGCACCAGGTGCCGGGACGAGAGCTGGGGGAGCACCGGCAGCAGGCCCTCCTCGAGTGACGCCGAGTTCAGGTCGGTGAGCACGACGACAAGGCATCGCCGTTTCGCCCTGGCCAGGACGGCCGCGACCATGTCCGCGGAGTCGGCCTCGATCAGCTCGGCCTCGATGGGGGCCATGGTGTTGACCAGCGTCGACAGCAGGTCCGTACGGCTGGCGCCGGAAACCCAGGCCCGCACCGTGCGGTCGTGGGCCAGGAAGTCGACCCGGTCACCCGCCCTGGCGGCCAGCGCGGCCAGCAGCAGGGCCGCGTCCATCGACCAGTCCAGGCGGGGCCAGCCGGGCGCGACCTCCGCCGGGCCGTGCGCGTCGCGGGTCCTGGGGCTCTCGCCCGCGAGCGGGATCGGGGCGGTGCCGACCCGTCCCGCCGAGGTGCGTCCCGTGTCCAGGACGATCAGCACCCGGCGGTCGCGCTCGGGACGCCAGGTGCGGACCACGACGTCGTTGCGGCGGGCGGTCGCCCGCCAGTCGATCGATCGGACGTCGTCGCCGACCACGTACTCGCGCAGCGAGTCGAACTCGGTGCCCTGCCCTCTGATCATCGAGGGGTGCCTGCCCTCCAGCTCCCTGAGCCTGGACAGTTTGGCGGGCAGGTGCTTGCGGCTGAGGAAGGGCGGGAGCACCCTGACCGACCACGGCACGTTGTGGGAGCCCTGGCGGGCCGCTATGCCAAGTGGGCCCAGCGTTCGTACGGTGACCGTGACCGCCTCCCGGTCACCCCTGCGCGTCGGGGTGAGTGTCGTGACGAGGCGGCGGCGTTCCCCCGGGGGAACGTCCAGCGTCAGGTGCCGCGGCGCCGCCCCCGCGGAGGGGGGCCAGGCGTCCCTGAGCACCCCCCTGGCCCTGCGGGAGCCGGGGTTCTCCACGATCAGTTCGACCGTCGCGGTCTCGCCGAGCCGTACCAGCCGGTCGCCTGCGCGGCTGAAGCGCAGCGGTCGCACGCCCGCGGCCAGCGCGAGGTCCACCGTGATCAGCGCCGCGAGCAGCAGCACCGTCCCGGCGACCGCGAGCTCGGGTCTGGGAGCGAACAGCACGACCAGCGTGCCCAGCAGGGCCAGCAGCGCGGCCCGTCCTGTCAGAGCCATGTCAGCACCGTCTCAACACCGTTTCAACACCGTCTCAACGCCGTCCCCGTGCCGTCTCACGTCGGCCGTCCCATGCCTTTCCCCTGCCGTCTCACGCGGGCCGCGTCCGCGTCGTCTCCGCCTGCCGTCTCCGCGTCACCGTCAGCGGGGGACGGGGACGGAGGCGAGGATGGCGTCGATCAGGCCGTCCGCGGTCGCGCCTTCAAGCTCGGCCTCGGGGCGAAGCTGGATCCGGTGCCTCATCGAGGGCCTGGCCAGCGCCTTGACGTCGTCGGGGGTCACGTAGGAGCGCCCTGACAGCCAGGCCCAGGCACGGGCCCCGGCCAGCAGCGCGGTCGCGCCGCGCGGCGAGACACCGAGCTGGAGCGACGGCGACTGGCGGGTGGCCCTGGCGATGTCCACGATGTAGCCGAGCACCTCGGGACCCGTGTGTACCTGGCTGACCGCCGCGCGTCCCGCGTCCAAGTCCTCGACGGTGGCCACGGCCTTGATGTGGGACAGGTCGCGCGGGTCGAACCCCAGCGCGTGCCGTTCTAGCACCGCGATCTCCTGGTCGCGGGCGGGCAGCGGCACGGTCAGTTTGAGCAGGAACCGGTCGAGCTGCGCCTCGGGGAGCTGGTAGGTGCCTTCGTACTCGACCGGGTTCTGGGTCGCGGCCACGATGAACGGCTCGGGCAGCCTGCGGGCCTTGCCCTCGACGCTGACCTGCCGTTCCTCCATCGCCTCAAGCAGCGCCGCCTGGGTCTTCGGCGGCGTGCGGTTGATCTCGTCGGCGAGCAGCAGGTTGGTGAAGACCGGACCCTCCTTGAACTCGAACTCCGACGTCTTCGCGTCGTAGACCAGGGAGCCGGTGACATCGCCCGGCATCAGGTCCGGGGTGAACTGCACCCGTTTGAAGTCGAGGGAAAGCGCGGCGGACAACGTCCTGACGAGCAGGGTCTTCGCGACGCCCGGCACGCCTTCGAGCAGCACGTGTCCCCGGCAGAGCAGGGCGATCACCAGCCCGGTGACCACCGCGTCCTGGCCGACGACGGCCTTGGCGACCTCTGCGCGCAGTGCCCCGAGCGCCTCCCGAGCGCCGTTCGCCCCCTGCGGGGCCACGGCGAACGCCCCGCCGCCCTGGCCGCCGGGCGCGGGGGCGCCGCCCTGGCCACCACCGGGGGCGGGGGCGGGGGCGCCGCCCTGGCCGCCGGTCTCCGGTGGCGTGCCCGCGGGGTTCCAGCCGGTCCCTGGACCGGGGTGCCCGACGGTCGGCTCGCTACGCTCGCTCACGACTCTCTGACCTGCCTTTCCAACATGTCAAGGTATGCGGCCATGGCTATCAGCCCGGCCTCGTCGGCCGGTGGCGGCCCGTACAGCGCGGAGCCGACGTGGTCGCCCGCCTGTCCTGTCCGCTCGGCGATCGCGCTGATTCTGGCGTCGGGCCCCGCCGCGGAGGGCAGTCCGAGCCTGGGGGTGACCCGGTCGATGAAACCGGCGCGCAGGGCGGCCGCGGCCCGGTCGCGGGCCCGCCTGGCCCGGTAGAGCCTGGCCCGCCCCTCGACGGTCTCCGCGGCCCTGACCACGACGGGCAGCCGCTCGGTCACCACGGGGCCGAGCCTACGGCCCTGCCAGAGCGCGAGCAGCAGGACCACGAGGGCGAGCTGCACCACGGCCCATCTGACCCCGGGAGGGATGAGGTCGTACAGGCTTCCCGCCGTGGCGGCGCCCTCGGGGAGGGTTTCAGGGGCCACGAGCCAGACGACCGTCGGCCTGGCCCCGGCCAGGTTCATCGCCAGCGCGGCGTTGCCGTCTTCGGCGAGCCGCAGGTTGCTCATGAACTGACCGTCGCCGACGACCGTGATCGTCCGGCCCCCGTCCACGTAGCTGACCAGGGTCGGCGCGTCGCCGGAGAGGTAGCAGCGAGCCGCCCCCGAGGGGGCGTCGAAGACCGCGCCGCCCATGTAGGCGCTGCCTGCCCTGGTCGCGGCGGGTAGCGAGCACTGGGGTTCGCGCGAGCGCGCCCGCGCCGTGTCCGTCGAGGTCACCCCGGGGGCGAGGCGGTCCAGGTGCAGCTGCTTGCCGATGACGAGCCGGTCGGCGGGGATGGCGACGAGCTGGTCGGCCTCGTCGTCGTCGAGGAAGGAGGTGTCGCTGAGCAGCAGTGTGCTGTCGCCGGGCCCGGAAGCCGCGGCCTGCGCCTCGGCGACGGACGTGACACGGGTGACCCGCACGCCGTTGGCCCGCAGTAGCTGTGCCAGCCCCCTGCCGCCGGACAGCGAGGTGCTCGCGGGGTCGAGCGGCTTGCCCACGCCCGGGCTGCCGACGAGCAGCACGCCGCCGACGGCCACGAGGACCACGATGAGCGCGATCAGGAGGATGCCCCTGCCGCCACGCCACAGGCTCTTCGCGGTCGGAGACGTCGACGTCGATCCGGCCGTGCCGGGTGCTCCCGTGGGTGCCGCCGGTGCCAGGCCCGTTCCTTGCGCGGTTCCGAGGCTCATGACGAGGCCGCCTGCGCGGCGAGGGCGGGGCGGGCCGCGCGCAGGTGTTCGTCGAGGTCGCGCATGACCCCGTAGGAGTCCGGGGTGCCAGGCACCTCACCGTAGGTCACGTCGTCGAAGACCCGGGCCGCCGTGGCCAGCTCCGCGGCGAATCCGGGCAGCGCGCGCCCGGCCTCCGCGGCCAGTTCTCCGGCGGTACGGCCGGGCGTCGAGTCGACGATGACACGGTCCTCCAGGTCCCTGGCGATGGCTCTGAGCCGCTCGCGGATCGCCTCGGCCCACCGCTCCTGCGCGGCCAGCCGCTCGGCGGCGTCCCGGTGCTCGGCCGCGGTGCGGCGGCCGTCGCCGAAGACGCCTTCCCGCCTCGCGGTGCCGCGTCTGGCGGTCCTGCGCGCGATCATGACCACCGCGAGGATCGCGGCGGCCACGATCGCGGCGAGGACGATCCGCGCGGCCACGCTGCCGACGACGCCGACGGACTCCTGATCGAGCAGGTCGCCGATGAACTGGTTCACGCCGCGCATGACACGGTCGATCAGGTTCTCCTTGGCGTACTCGGGTTTGAGTAGCTCCTGGAGAGCCTGGTTCGCCGCCTCCCCGCGGTCGATGTCGATCGGGACCGTGGGGAACACCGCGGAGAACAGGGCCGTGCCCGCCGTCAGTGACCGGTCCACGGAGCTCCCTGGCCCGGCTGGCCTGGATGGCCTGGCTGGCCGCCCGGTGTTGCGGGCGGGCCCCACAGGTCGTCGGCGGACGAGTGCACCCAGCCCTGTCGCTGCTGCTCGATCGCCGCGGTCTGCAGCACCAGGTCGAAGGCCTCGGCGCGCATCCGGCGGTCGGCGTAGAGCAGGCCGGAGACCCCTGCCTGGAACGGGTAGGTGATCATCGCCCCGACGGTGCCGCCGATCGCGAAGAGGATCGCCGCGGCGATCTGTGATCCCGTGCCTCCCTGCCCGAGGACGCCCGCGATGGTTCCCGCGAAGGTGAAGGGGATGGCGATCACCATGCCCACCAGGCCCGCGATGATCCCGGTGAGGAGCAGGATGCCGAACATCCGCCAGAAGCTGCCGCGCGTCAGGCTCCATGACCTGCGCAGGGAGGCGAAGACGCCGCTGCGCTCCAGCACCGCGGCGGGTGCCGCGAGCACCAGCCGGGTGGTGAGGAACGCGGCGTAGACGATGTAGGCCACTATCGCCAGCCCGAACAGCAGGAGGGCGCTCCCGGTGTCCGTCCCGGCGGCGGCCAGCCCGAGGGTCAGGCCGACTATCAGGACCATCGGCAGCAACAGGATCAGCGCGTCTATGCCGACCAGCCCGAACAGCGTGGGCACCCGCCCCCTGGTCAGCCGCCACGCCTCACCGGCCGTGATCTTGCCGCCGAAGACGGCGCGGCCGAGGATCCGGGTCAGCACGCCGCTGAGCAGGGTGACCGCGACGAACTGCACGGCGTAGGAGACGAGGGAGCCACCGTACTGGACGAGGAAGTCGGTCTGCGACGGGCTGCTCTCCAGCGAGGACGGGTCGTTTTCCAGGCTCTCCAGGGCCGCGCCGATCCTGCCCAGGGAGAGCGCCTGGCCGATCGCCACAGGGATGGCGCCGAGCACCGCGGCGATCGCCGACAGGCCGAGGACGGCCTTCGGGTTCGAGCGGATGAGCTTGATCGCGCCGTCGATGATGTCGCCGAGTCCGAGCGGGCGCAGCGGGATGATCCCGGGCCGCAGCGCGGCGGGGGGCGGCTGGCGGTAGCCGTAGGGGGGCGGCTGCTGGCCGTACGGGGGCTGGCCAGGGGGCTGCTGGCCGTAGGGCTGCTGTCCCTGGGAGGCGTGCGGATGCTCCTGGTACGGCGGCGCGCCCGGCGAGCCGTACGGGGACTGCGGAGGAGGCGGCGGCTGGTACGGTGACGGCGCCCCCGGGCCTGAGCCTGGCGTGGCCCACGGAGATCCTGGGCCGTCGCCATACGGCGGAGGTTGGTTGGGCGCCCAGCCGGGTGGCGTGTCGGGAGTGGAGCCGTGACCGTCTGACATATCCCAATCCTGACATGTGGACCCACCGCGTGTGCTGATCGGGAGATCACGTCGCGGTTTCACCGCAAAGAGATCGGCGGAGACGCGGGAGGGATGGCCGAGACACCGTCGTTTACCTCAGACTGGGAAGGTGACCATCTTCGCTTGGCGTTCGCAGTCGCCGAGGCCGGAGATGGCCGTGCGGGGGTGCTACTACTCGCTTCACGTCATGTGCGCCTAAAATTCGGCACTCGGACGGCTGGCGGTCGGGTTGTGTCATCCGGTGGTTCGACGGGGGTAATCTTCGACAGCCGTGCCGTTTACCCCAAAAACTCCCAAACTGCGTAAAACGAATGAGGGGCCATGAAAGGACGCGTGCTGGTCGTCGACGACGACGCCGCTCTCGCCGAGATGCTCGGCATCGTGCTACGCGGGGAGGGCTTCGAGCCTTCCTTCGTCTCCGACGGGGACAAGGCACTCGACGCGTTCCGTGACACCCGCCCGGACCTGGTGCTGCTCGACCTGATGCTGCCCGGCGCCGACGGCATCGACGTGTGCCGCCGCATCCGCGCGGAGTCCGGGGTGCCGATCGTCATGCTGACGGCGAAGAGCGACACCATCGACGTCGTGCTCGGCCTGGAGTCGGGGGCCGACGACTACATCGTCAAGCCGTTCAAGCCCAAGGAACTGGTGGCCCGCGTCCGGGCGCGGCTGCGCCGCACCGACGAGCCGACGCCGGAGATCCTGCAGATCGGCGACATCACCATCGACGTCGCGGGGCACTCGGTCAAGCGCGAGGAGGAGACCATCAATCTCACCCCGCTCGAGTTCGACCTGCTGGTCGCCCTCGCCCGTAAGCCGCGCCAGGTCTTCACCCGTGAGGTGCTGCTCGAGCAGGTCTGGGGGTACCGCCACGCGGCCGACACCCGTCTGGTCAACGTGCACGTCCAGCGGCTCCGCGCCAAGATCGAGAAGGACCCCGAGCACCCCGAGATCGTGGTGACGGTGCGCGGCGTCGGTTACAAGGCCGGTCCGGCCTAAGCCTGCGCGGCTCCCCCGGGACCTCGACATGCCTACTCAGAAGAAGCGCCGCCGCACCCTCCCGCAGCTGGTCAGAGGTGTCCGGCGGCGGGCCAGGCGCGCCGCAGGCGGGGGGCGCAGGGTCTGGCGGAGCTCTCTTCAGCTGCGCGTGGTCACCAGCACGATGGTCATCTCCATCGCGGTCGTCGCCGTGCTCGGCGTCTTCCTCATGCAGTCGATCAGCACGACCATCCTCGGGGCCAGGGACCGCGCGGCGAGGAGTGAGGCGCAGGCCGACCGTAAGGCGGTGCTCGTCTACCTGACCCAGCAGAACGGCGACGCCGCCAAGCCCCCGACCGACCCGGGGCAGGGGCCCCAGCCCGCCGCGGACAGCATGCTCGGCCAGGCGCTCGCGGCGCTCGCGGGACGGGCGGGACCCGCGGTCAGATACTCGGTGATCATCCGAAACGAGAACCTGCCGTGGGAGTTCTACGGCACCACGAACATCGACCCGAGCAGCGTCCCACCGAAGCTGCGCGAGGAGGTGCTCAGGAAGCCGGCGGACGAGGACAGCACCCAGTACTGGGGGCTGCGGTACATGGACAGGCCGGGGACGGTGCCCGGCCTGGTGATCGGCACCCGTCTCGACACCTACGGGACCGGGCTGGGCGACGGATACGAGATCTACCACCTGATCCCGCTTGAGGAGGAGGAGAAGAACCTCACCTCGGTCAGGCAGATGCTCATCCTCGTCGGCGCCGCCCTCGTGCTGCTGCTGGCCGCCATCTCCTCGCTGGTCACCCGTCAGGTGGTCACCCCGGTACGGCTGGCCCGCCAGGCCGCGGAACGGTTGGCCGCAGGCCATCTGGACGAGCGCCTCAAGGTCAGGGGGGAGGACGACCTGGCCCGCCTGGCCGCCTCCTTCAACGAGATGGCCGCGACCCTGGCACTGAAGATCCACCAGCTGGAGGAGCTGTCCCACGTCCAGCGGCAGTTCGTCTCCGACGTCTCGCACGAGCTGCGCACCCCGCTGACCACCGTGCGGATGGCCGCCGACCTGCTCTACGACGCCCGGGAGGACTTCGACCCGATGGCGGCGCGCTCGGCCGAGCTGATGCAGAACCAGCTGAACCGGTTCGAGTCGATGCTCGCCGACCTGCTGGAGATCAGCCGCTACGACGCGGGCGCGGCGGAGCTGGACGTCGAGCCGGTCGACGTCAGGGACGTGGTGCTGCGCGCGGTCGCCGACTCCGAGGCGTTGGCCGAGCGTCACTCGACCCGCTTTGACCTGCGCCTTCCCGGCGAGGCCTGTATGGCGGAGATGGACAGCCGCCGGGTCGAGCGCATCCTGCGCAACCTGCTGTTCAACGCGATCGAGCACGGCGAGGGCCGCGACATCGTCGTCTCCGTCGGGGCGGACCGCGACGCGGTCGCGGTGGCCGTACGGGACCACGGGGTCGGCCTGAAGCCGGGGGAGGAGAACATGGTCTTCGACCGCTTCTGGCGGGCAGACCCCTCCCGCGCGCGGACGATCGGCGGTACGGGCCTCGGCCTGGCGATCTCTCGTGAGGACGCCATGCTGCACGGCGGCTGGCTGCAGGCGTGGGGGGCGCACGGGGAGGGTTCGCAGTTCAGGCTCTCGCTGCCCAGGGTCGCCGGGGCGCCGCTGCGGGGGTCGCCGTTGCCGCTCGTTCCGCCGGAGGTCGAGATGCGGCGGACGTGGCGAGGGCAGATGACGCCGGTCCTCTCACCGGCCGCCGCCGACGGGGGACGTGATGCTGACTAGGGCGGGAAGGCGCGTGGGCACGACGGCCCTGCTGGTCGCGCTGGCCTGCGGGACGGCGTCCTGCTCCGTCATCCCCATCGGGGGCAGGTCCATCGTCGGGGAGAGCGGGAGCAAGGGCAACCCGCTCGGCGACCCGTACGCGCGAGTGATCGCCGTGCCGCCCAACCCGACCTGGTCGGCCGACCAGGTCGTCAGCGGGTTCATGGCCGCGATGGCGAGCATCGACGACCCCAGGCGCGACGTGGCGCGTCAGTACCTCACGGAGGACTTCGCCAGGACCTGGGACCCGCAGAGCGGGGTGACGGTCTACAAACAGGGCGATCCCCGTTCCGTGCAGGTGGGAGAGAAGGACACCCGGGTCATCCTGAAGGGCACCGTCACGGCGCTCATCGACCAGGACGGCCGTTACCGGCCGAGCGGCGGTCCGCTGAACGAGCCCTTCATCCTCGTCAAGGGCCCCAACGGATGGCGTATCGACAGTGCGCCCCCCGGGCTGCTGCTGTCGGAGGCGGACGCCGAGCGCGCCTACCTCAAGGTGGACCTGTACTTCCTCGACGACGAACGCAAGGGCCTGGTGGTCGACCAGGTCAGGGTGCCGATCGACCCCACCTCGAACTTCGCGAAGACGACGGTCGAGCGGCTGCTCAGAGGGCCGAGCAGCTCGCTCAAGGGCGCGGTGCGCTCCGCCTTCGACGGCACCCGGCTCATCGACGTCACCACGGAGGACAACCGGGTCGTCGTCGATCTGTCCAACAAGGTCGCCTCCGACCTCGTCGGGCCGATGACGGCCCAGCTCGCCGGGACGCTGGCCGGGCTCACCAAGGGAGGGTGGGGCTTCGAGGTCAGGGTCGGGGGCGAGCCGTACTACACCGACAGCCCGCTCACGGTCGACGCCCAGGAGCAGACGAGGTTCGACCCGTGGATGGCCCCCGGTGAGATCTACCCGTACTACCTGGCCGACGACTCGCTGTGGCTGCTGGGCAACGAGAAGACCGGCCAGCCCGTGCTCGGCAGGGCCGGGCAGAAGGACAGCACGAGGACCCGTCCGGCGATCAGCGCCCACGCGCAGGTGGCCACGCTCTCCGCGAACGGCAGGGGCATCTCCGTCGCGCCGCTCGCCACGGGCGGCGAGTGGCAGCAGTGGGTCACCGGTGAGTCCCTCGCTCCTCCGTGCTGGGACCGCTACCAGACGTTGTGGACGGTCGACCGGCCCGACGACCACACCTCGAAGGTCATACGGATCCGCGACGGGCAGCGGTACCCGGTCTCCGCCCCCGACCTGGACACCGTCTACGTCAAGTCGTTCAAGGTCGCGCGGGACGGCGTGCACGTCGCGGTGGTCGTGAAGGACGGCGCGGGCGAGCAGGTCAAGATCGGCACCGTGATCGGCAGGGGGAACGCGACCCGCATCGCCAACCTGCAGGTCGTCGTGCCGATCGAGGGCAAGCAGACGATCGAGGACATCGCGTGGAAGGACGGCAAGACCCTGTACGTCCTGACCGGCAAGTCCAACCTGCTTGAGGCCTCGCTCATCGACGAGCCCAAGACCCTGGCCTCGGACCCGCGCATCCAGAGCATCACCGCGCTGGACGGATCCCTGCTCGCCGGGGCCAGGGAGGACGACGGCAAACAGCAGATCCTCTACTGGACCTATGCCAAGTGGGAACCCCTGGTCAAGAACGAGAACGGAACGACGGACTTCGCCGACCACGGTCCTTCGGTTCCCGCCTACCCCCTGGGCTGACGGTGAGGGCGGTTCGGCGGGGCCGTGGTCGTGGGTGGTTCTGTGGTTCGGAGGGGCCGTCGTGGTGGGCGGTCCCGTGGTTTGTCAGTGGCGCCTGGCACGGTGAATCCGTGCCGACCGCTCTGCTCGACCTGGTCCTGCCGCCCCGCTGCGCCGGATGTGACGCACCCGGCGCCCTCTTCTGCTCCCGCTGCGCCGCGGAGCTGTACGGGGAGCCGGGGCGCAGGATGCCCGACCCGTCCCCGCCGGGCCTGCCCGAGTGCTGGTCGGCGACCGTCTACACCGGCGCGGTGCGACGGGCCGTCGTCGCCTACAAGGAGCGCGGCCGTACGGCCCTCGCCCGCCCGCTGGCCGGAGCGCTGGCGCTCACGGTCGCGACCGCGGCGGGAAAGCGTCCCGTCGTCCTCGTCCCCGTGCCGAGTTCCCGCTCCGCGGGAAGGCGTCGCGGGCACGACCCGGTGAACCGGCTCGCCGGGCTGGCCGCCGCCTACCTCCAGGCGGCCGGATGGCCCGCGACGGTCGAGAGGATGCTCGTCCAGCGCCGCCGTGTCGCCGACCAGGCGGGGCTGAGCTCGCTCCAGAGGGCCGAGAATCTCTCTCGGGCATTCAGGGTTACGGTTAACCGGAACGGCTCTGTGCCGGGATTCTGGGGCGACTCAGGGGTGGTTGTGCTGGTCGACGACATCGTCACGACCGGGGCAACGCTCGCCGAGGCGGCCAGGGCCCTGCGGGCGGCGGGGATCGCCGTCCCGCTCGCCGCCACGGTCGCCGCGACACGCCGAAGAGAGCGGATTTCCGGCGGTCACCGACGGTGAGGGAGTGGTGCGGCGAGCCATCACCTCGGAGTCACACCTTCCTGTCCTGGTCGGGAGTTTGCCGCTGATGGGTGGATATGAGAAGCGTTCATATATAGGGATATCGCCCCGCCGTAGAAGCGCTCCCCGACCCCTGACAGCTCCTGTGAGGATCACGCAAAGTGATCCTTCGAGGGCTTCCCAGGCTGACATTCGGCCGGGATGCGGATAGCGTCTGAGCCATGGCACCCGCTCGGGTCCGTGGTTGCGCCGGACCGACCCCCACAAGGGGGCCGGCCTGGCTAGCCGATGCCAGCCGCAGGCTAAACGGTCCACGTAAGACGACTTTTCGTCGATCGATCACGGTGCGGCTTAGAGGTAAGTCCTGCCTTCCCGAGGAGCCAGATGTTCCTCGCCAGAAGAGAAGGGCATGTAGTGGCAAAGAGCTGCGAAACCCTCAGCAGGCGGATGTGGGGACGAAGACCAGGTCGGCCGAGCGGGTGCCGCTGTACCACCGCCGAAGTTCGAAGGGGGGCTGTGCATGGAAATCATCGTCAAGGGTCGGCACACCGGAGTGAGTGACCGATTCCGAGACCACGTGACTACCAAGCTGGCCAGGATCGAGCGTCTGGACCACAAACTCATCAGTGTCGATGTGGAGGTGACCAGAGAGACCAACGGGCGCATCAACGGACCGCGTGAGCGGGTCGAGCTCACCATCCACTCGCGAGGCCCGGCCGTGCGCGCCGAGGCCGCCGCCGACGACCGCTTCTCCGCACTCGACATAGCGCTCGGGAAGCTGGAAGGAAGACTCCGGCGCCTCGCCGACCGACGCAAGATCCACCACGGCAACCACTGTCCCCCTTCCGTCGCCGAGCTCACCGCCACCGCGCTGGCCGAGTCCTTCGAGGCCGACGCCATGCAGGTCCACCTCGAACCCGTCAGGCAGACGGCGGCCGGGCGTGGGGACGACGTCGATCACTCCGAGGACAAGACCATCGTCCCGATCCAGATGGACGGTGACGGCCCGCTGGTGGTCCGTGAGAAGTATCACGAGGCCGACCCGATGACCATCGACCAGGCACTCCTGGAGATGGAGCTGGTCGGGCACGACTTCTACCTGTTCCGCGACAAGGAGAGCGGGCAGCCGAGCGTCGTGTACCTCCGGCAAGGCTACAACTACGGCGTGTTGCGGCTCGTCGAATCCTGACGGGCACCTTCGAAGATCCTCTCCGACCAACCCGAGGACCCGGAACCCATGTAATCATGGCGGTCCAACGGCTCTGGCCCCCCCGAGGAGGAGGCGTGACGGAACCCGACGAAGCGACCCGCCCTGCCAGGCGAGGCGACCCGATCCGCGTGCTGATCGTCGACGATCACGCGCTGATCCGCCGAAGCCTGGAGATGGCGCTGACCGCGGAGACGGACATCGAGGTGGTCGGTGAGGCGAGCGATGGGCAGGAGGCGATCGAACTCGCCGACCGCCTCACCCCGGACGTCATGCTCATGGACGTCCGGATGCCACGCAGGAGCGGCATCGAGGCCGCTCGTGAGATCAAGGCCTCGGTGCCGAGCACGCGGATCATAATGCTCACGGTGAGCGATGAGGAGGAGGATCTCTTCGAGGCGATCAAGGCGGGGGCGACCGGCTACCTGCTGAAGAACGTGCAGCTCGACGAGGTTCCCGAGGCCGTGCGCGGTGTCCACGAAGGACAGTCGCTGATCAACCCGGCGATGGCCGCCAAGTTGATCACCGAGTTCGCCAACATGAGCCGCAAGGAGGCCGAGCGGCCCCCTCAGCTCCCGGTCCCGCGTCTGACGGACCGGGAGATGGAGGTGCTTCGCCTGGTCGCGAAGGGCATGAACAACCGCGAGATCGCCAAGCAGTTGTTCATCTCGGAGAACACCGTGAAGAACCACGTCCGCAACATCCTGGACAAGCTGCAGCTCCACTCCAGGATGGAGGCGGTGGTCTACGCGGTCCGCGAGCGGATGCTCGAGATCACCTGACGGTCCTGGTGAGGTGATTCCTCCGCAGGACCGGCAGGGGTGATCCACCCCGAAGGCCCGGGTGTGGCGACCGGAGTTCCGGTCACCACACCCGGGCCTTCGCCTTGCGGCCGACCGGCTCCCGGTTCCCGGGAGGCTCGGCGAGGAGGGGCCGGGATCAGCGGATCAGGGCCTCAAGCAGCGGGGCGGCGAGCCGAGGGTCGACGCGGTCGACGCGCACGTCGTCGCAGCCGACCCATCCCGCGGCCTCCCACAGGGCATCGGCCATCCCCTCCGCGGCCTTGCGTGGGTTGACGCCGGCCTCAACGCCGACCTGGCGCGCGACCAGGGTCGCCCCCTCGCGGGCCGGGTCGATCCGGCCTATCAGCCGCCCTCCGGCCAGCACCGGCATGGTGAAGTAGCCGTGGACGCGCTTGTCCTTCGGGACGTATGCCTCCAGGCGGTGGTTGAAACCGAAAACACGGGCGGTGCGCGCCCGGTCCCAGACGAGGGAGTCGAAGGGCGAGAGTGGCGTCGTGCGGTGCCGTCCCTTTGGCTCAGAGTCGAGGGCGGCGGGGTCGGCCCAGGCGCTCGCCGCGCGCTCGGGCCAGTCCGGGACGCGCACGGGAACGAGGCCCGCCGTGCCGTCGAGGAGCGCGCTGTCGAGGAGGGCGGCCTCCGGGGCCCTGAGGCGGAGGAAGTCGACCAGGTCGGCGCGTGTGGCCACACCGAGGGCGCGGCCCGCGATCCTGGCGAGGCGGGTGATGCACTCGGCATCGGAGAGGTCCTCGGCCAGCAGATGGGCCGGGACCGCCCGCTCCGTCAGCTCATAGACGCGGCGCCAGCCGGTGCGGCGGGTGCACACGACGTCGCCCGCGTTCAGCAGCCACTCGACGGCGATTTTCGTGTCCGACCTGTCCCACCACCCGCCCCCCTTCCTGCTGCCGCCGATGTCGGCGGTGGTGACCGGGCCGATCTCGCGGACCTGCTCCAGCACCCTGTCCATGGCGGCGGGGATGTCGGCACCGCGGTGCTTCCAGGCGCGCATGTGCCTTCTGCGGAAGGCGTAGAGGGGCCAGTCCTCGATCGGCAGGATGCAGGCGGCGTGGCACCAGTATTCGAAGGCGCGGGCCGGATCGTCCCAGTAGGCCTGCTCGATTTTCCGTTTGTCGACGGCGCCGAGACGGGCGTAGGCGATGAGCTCGTGGGAGCGGGCCAGGACGGAGATCGTGTCGAGCTGGACCGCTCCGAGGCGGCGCAGGGTGGCCGTCGCGCCACCGTGTCGGGCGTCGGCCCCCAGGAAGCCCTGGGCGCGCAGGATGACTCGGCGGGCCTCGTCGGCGGAGAGGGTGAGCGTCATGACCGGGCCGGGGAGAGGGAACACGTCAGCATGCCCCAGAGGCTAACGTTCCACACCGACAAAATTGCTATGACGGTGTTGTGAGGGCGTTGGGGCGGCCCGTGCCCTCCATGCCCTCAGTGTTCCTCGCGTGACGCGTACGGCGCCCGCGGACTGTCGAGGACGACGTCACGGAAGACCCGGAAGGTGAGTAGCAGAATCCCGCCCATGCCGCAGATGGCCGCCCCCACCCAGAACACGAACCAGTCGGGACCCGCGCACAGACCGATGCCGCCGATGGCGAAACCGAGCACGAGGACGGTCACGGCCAGCCACGACGAGGCGCTGCCCCCGTGGTTTCCAGAGTCTTCCTGGCTCCTGGAGTCCGCTCGGATCTCCGGGGTGCCACGATCCGCGGGAAAGCCGGGAGCTGCGGAGAAGCTGGGCGTGAGGGATCCTACGGGGGAGCCGGAGCTGGGGGAGCCGGAGCCCGCGGAGGAGCCGGAACTCATGGGGAAGCCGGGGCTCGTGAGAGGGCTGTCCTCCGTCCGGGGCCCGTCATCGGTCATGGCGGCGGCTCCTCCCAGGTCGCGACGCGCCGGGCGGTCTTACTCGCCGTCATACACGTCCGCAAACCGACATACCCTTTAAGGTGAGCACTAGTCTCTATGAAAAGGGTGCTGGGAACTCCGCGGACACGAAGAGCGTCTTTCAGGGTGGCTGTGTCCGGTGGTAGAACCGCCTACGATGGCAGCGGAGAACCATGTCTCGTCCTCATCCGGAGCCGCCCGGCCACGGAAGACCTGCGAGGAGCCTTACCTAAAGTGCCAGCCTTTCTCGATAAGATTCTTCGCGCAGGCGAAGGCAAGCTTCTGCGTAAGCTCAAGCGGATCGCCGACCAGGTCAACTCCATTGAGGACGACTTCACGAGCCTGACCGACGCCGAGCTGCGCGCGCTCACCGCCGAATACAAGCAGCGCCATGCCAACGGCGAGTCGCTCGACGACCTGCTTCCCGAGGCCTTCGCCACCGTTCGCGAGGCCTCCCGGCGCGTGCTGGGCAAGCGTCACTTCGACGTGCAGATCATGGGCGGGGCCAACCTGCACATGGGCAACATCTCCGAGATGCGCACCGGTGAGGGCAAGACCCTGACCTGTACGCTCCCCGCCTACCTCAATGCCATCTCGGGCAAGGGCGTCCACGTCATCACGGTCAACGACTACCTGGCCAAGCGTGACGCGGACGAGATGGGCCGCATCCACCGCTTCCTCGGCCTCGAGGTCGGCGTGATCCTGGCGAACATGCAGCCGGACGAGCGCCGCAAGCAGTACAACGCCGACATCACTTACGGCACGAACAACGAGTTCGGCTTCGACTACCTGCGCGACAACATGGCCTGGTCGCTGGATGAGTGTGTCCAGCGCGGTCACAACTTCGGCATCGTCGACGAGGTGGACTCGATCCTCATCGACGAGGCCAGGACGCCGCTGATCATCTCGGGTCCCGGCGAGCAGTCCGGCAAGTGGTACGCCGAGTTCGCCAAGATCGTGCCCAGGCTCCGCAGGGGCACCGAGGGCAAGGACGGCGAGGAGAACACCGGCGACTACTCCGTCGACGAGAAGAAGCGCACCGTGGGCATCTTCGAGTCGGGCGTCGAGAAGGTCGAGGACTGGCTCGGGATCGACAACCTCTACAAGCCCGAGCACACCCACCTGGTCGGCTTCCTCAACAACGCGCTGAAGGCCAAGGAGCTCTACAAGAAGGACAAGGACTACATCGTCGTCGAGGGTGAGGTCCTGATCGTCGACGAGTTCACCGGTCGAGTCCTGCACGGCCGCCGCTACAACGAGGGCATGCACCAGGCCATCGAGGCGAAGGAAAGCGTGAAGATCAAGGACGAGAACCAGACTCTCGCCACGATCACGCTGCAGAACTACTTCCGCCTCTACAGCACGCTGTCCGGCATGACCGGAACGGCAGCCACCGAGGCCAACGAGTTCCACCAGACCTACAAGCTCGGCGTCGTCCCGATCCCGACGAACCGGCCGATGATCCGTAAGGATCAGGCCGACGTGGTCTACAAGACCGAGGACGCCAAGTTCCTTGCCTGTGTCGAGGACATCAAGGAGCGCTACGAGAACGGCCAGCCGGTCCTCGTCGGCACCACCAGCGTGGCCAAGTCCGAGCGTCTCGCCAAGGAGCTCAAGCGCAAGGGCGTCAAGCACGAGGTCCTCAACGCGAAGAACCACGCTCGTGAGGCGGCGATCATCGCCGAGGCCGGGCGCAAGCACGCCGTCACCGTCGCCACCAACATGGCCGGTCGAGGCACCGACATCATGCTCGGCGGTAACCCCGACTTCCGCGCCGACCTGGAGCTGCGCAGCCGCGGCCTGGACCCCGTCGAGACTCCGGAGGAGTACGACAAGGCCTGGGGCGAGGCGCTTGAGAAGGCCAGGGAGGCCGTGAAGGCCGAGCACGACGAGGTCACCGAGCTGGGCGGCCTCTACGTGCTGGGAACCGAGCGGCACGAGTCGCGGCGCATCGACAACCAGCTCCGCGGCCGTTCCGGCCGTCAGGGCGACCCGGGTGAGTCGCGGTTCTACCTGTCGCTCGAGGACGACCTCATGCGCCTGTTCAACTCGGCCAGAGTCGAGATGATCATGACGCGGCTGAGCATCCCGGACGACGTCCCGATCGAGTCGGGCATCGTCTCCAAGGCGATCGCCTCCGCTCAGCACCAGGTCGAGCAGCAGAACTTCGAGATCCGTAAGAACGTTCTGAAGTACGACGAGGTCATGAACCGGCAGCGCAAGGTGATCTACGCCGAGCGTCACCGGGTGCTTGAGGGCGCCGACCTGCACGAGCAGATCCGCGGCTTCATCAACGACGTGATCGACGAGTACACCGCGGGAGCCACCGCGGAGGGCTTCGCCGAGGAGTGGGACCTCGACAAGCTGTGGAAGGCGCTTGGCCAGCTCTACCCGATCACTCTCGGCATGGACACGCTCATCGAGGAGGCGGGTGGCCGTGAGGAGCTCACCGCTGAGTTCCTCGGCGAGCGGGTGAAGGCCGACGCGATGGCCGCCTACGACCGTCGCGAGGAGGAGCTGGGCGCGGAGACCATGCGGGAGCTGGAGCGCAGGGTCATCCTGTCGGTCCTGGACCGCAAGTGGCGCGAGCACCTCTACGAGATGGACTACCTCCAGGAGGGCATCGGCCTGCGCGCCATGGCGCAGCGCGACCCGCTGATCGAGTACCAGCGCGAGGGCTTCGAGATGTTCTCCCAGATGCTCGAGGGCATCAAGGAGGAGTCGGTCGGCTACCTGTTCAACCTCGAGGTCGAGGTGCAGACCAACCCGATCGTCGAGGAGCAGCAGGCGGAGGAGGACGAGGCGGTCGCCGAGACTCGCTCCATCATCGCCCGCGGCTTGCGCGGCCCGCAGCGTCCCTCCGAGCTGGAGTACACCGCGCCCGGGGAGAGCGGCGAGATCGAGCACACCAGGGTCAGCACCAAGGCCGAGCGCGACGCCTACGGCAACGTCGAGCGCAACGCCCCGTGCCCCTGCGGCTCCGGCAAGAAGTACAAGCGCTGCCACGGCGACCCCAAGAACCTCGAGGGCTGACCGCAGGACCGGGGATCCCCGCCTGAGCCACCCGCCAGGCGGTCCCGGACCGGGATCCTCGCCGGAGACCTCCGGCGAACCACCGGCCCGGCTCCCGGGCCGTACGGCCTCCGGCTGGAGAGCGTCATTGGAGGGCCCGCACGATCGTGCGGGCCCTCCGCCTTTTCCATGCCTTTTCCATGCCTTTTCCATGCCTCTCCCGCGCGCCTTCGGAGCATCCGGGCTGTGTCAGGGAGCCGCCTCGACGTCCGTGCACAGCCACTGCACGCCCTTGCGCTCCAGCCTCAGTGCCAGCACGCGCGACCGGTCGTCGCAGCGCACCAGGACGCACATCTCCACCACCCCGTCGCGTGGCTGGGACACGTGGGGTGTGCCGACCAGCGGGAGCCGCGCACACTTCATGATCTTGCCGCTCCTGGCCAGCTCGGCCTTCGCCCGGTCGGTCATGTGGGAGGAGACACTCGAAGGCGGCCTCATACCCGCCAGGATCTCGGCGACGGCCTGGCAGAGGGCCCGCAGCCGCCGTTCGTCGGGGATCGCCCCCGGCGGCCCCCAGATCAGTGGCCGTCGAGCCTCAGGCTCCCCGGGGTCGAGGGCGAGGGCCAGCGCACCCTGGACGTACGGCGGCGCGGCGGAGGCCTCCGAGAGCGGGCGCTCGTCGTCGTACGGCGGCTCCCCAGCAGGGGGCGGCGTGACACGGGGGAGCGGTACGGGGCGTGGGGGGCGCGACATGATGACTCCGATTCTCCTCTGCGGCCTGACACAGCTAGGAGTTTCCGGCCTTCCGGCCAGATACGACGGCCGCCAGCTTCTTCGTGGTGGACGGTGTTTCACCCGGATAGGCGGAGAAGATCACCTGAAGCTGGAGCGGTGCCCGTCCGTGACCGGTCGGGTTCCGGCGCGGTCCCCGCCCAGCGGCGGACAGCCGAAACCCGGCGCGCGGCCGGGTCCGATGCGCGGCCGGGTCCCAGTGCGCGGCCGGATCCCGGAGTACGGTGGCCCGAGGCCGCGCTCACGGTGCCGGGGGCCCGGTGGCCGTCCCGGCGGACGCGTCGGCCTCGTCCGGCTCGCGGCCCGGGGTTGCCAGATTCAGCTTCCTGATCAGGATGGTGAACAGCAGGTAGTAGACGACGAAGTAGATCAGCCCGAAGACGATGATCAGGCCGAGCCTGTGGGTGTTGGACTTGCCCGCGTTGAGGAGCATGTCGATGGCACCCCCGGAGAAGGTGAAGCCGAGCCTGCCCCCCAGCTCGGACATCAGAGCCATCGAAACCCCGGTGAGAAGCGCGTGCACCACGAACAGCACGGGCGCCACGAAGATGAAGGCGAACTCCAGCGGTTCGGTGATACCGGTCACGAACGAGGTGAGGCCGGCCGAGAGCATGATGCCGCCCACGGTGGCCCGTTTCTCCTTCGGAGCCGCGCGCCACATCGCGATGGCCGCTCCGAGCAGGCCGAACATCATCACCGGGAAGAAACCGGTCATGAAGATCCCGGCTCCCTGCTCGCCCGCGAAGTAGCAGTTCAGGTCGCCCGCGGCGTTCTTGGTCGCGCCGTCCACACCGGCATGGCACTCAGGGAGGGTGAACCAGACGATCGTGTTCAGGAAGTGGTGCAGGCCGATCGGGATGAGCAGGCGGTTGGCCACGCCGTACACCCCGGCGCCCTCCGTGCCGTGCGCGGCCAGCCAGTCGCCGACGCTCGCGAGCCAGTCGCCGACCGGACGCCAGAGCAGGCCGAAGATCACGCCGAGGATCATCGCGGCGACGGCGGTGACGATGGGGACGAACCGGCGACCGCCGAAGAAGGCGAGCCAGGCGGGGAGTTTGATCCGGTAGTACCGCTCCCAGAGCAGGGCGGCGGTGATGCCGATGATGATGCCTCCCAGGACCCCGGTGGGGTTCTGGACGCCGAGGTTGAGCGCGGGCACCGGCCGCCCCTCGGGGCCGACGACGGTCAACGCGATCTTCTTGTACACCTGGGAGGTCGGGACCGCGCTGAAGAACAGCGTCTTGGTGACCCGGTCGAAGACGAGATAGCCGACGAGCGCGGCGAGCGCGGTCGAGCCGTCCGACCTGCGGGCGAACCCGATCGCGACGCCGATCGCGAACAGCAGTGGCAGGTTGTCGAACAGCGCGCCGCCCGCGGCGGCGAAGACGCCCGCGACCTGGTCGAGGAAGCGGTTGTCCGTTCGCCCGAGCAGGTCTTCCTGGCCGAACCTGAACAGGAGCCCGGCGGCGGGCAGCACCGCGATGGGCATCATGAGCGAGCGCCCGACGCGCTGGAGGATCGCCAGAGCCGACGACCATCCCGACGGGCCGTGCTCCACGGCTGCCGTGCTCATTCTCCGCCCCCCTGCGTCTCGCGGCAGGGGGATGGTTGGTATCTACCACCGGGCGCCGCGGATACACAACGGGAGGCCGTCCGGTGGCGGAGAAGGTCAGGCCTGCCTCTCCAGTCCTCCTTGCCCTTCTCGCGCCCCCGATCCGGCCGCTTCTCCCGGTTCCACGGGTTTCTCCGGCTCCGTCGTGGTCGCGGGCTCGCCGGAGGAACTTGATTCGATGTCCGGTTCCGGTTCCCTGCCCGGCGTCATGATGTTCAGCTTCCTGATCAGGAAGCTGAACACGGTGTAGTAGATCACCGCGTAGATCAGGCCCATCCCGATGATGATCGGGACGCCCCTGGCATTGGAGGCGGTGCCGTACAGGCCGAGGTCGATCAGTCCCGAGGAGAAGGTGAAGGCGAGCTTGGCGCCCAGTGCTGAGGCGATCGCAAGAGAGATGCCGGTCAGCACAATGTGCACCACGAACAGGATCGGGGCCACGAAGACGAAGGCGAACTCGATCGGCTCGGTGATGCCGGTCAGGAAGGCGGTGAGCGCCGCGGAGATCATGATCGAGCCGACCGCGGTGCGGCGGTGCGGCGGCGCGGCCCGCCAGATCGCGATCGCCGCGGCGGGCAGGCCGAACATCAGCACCGGGTACAGTCCCGCCTCGAAACCGCCGTAGCCGGGGGCGCCGTTGTTGAAGCAGATCAGGTCTCCGGCGAGCTGTTTGCCGTCGACCACGCAGCTCGGCACCTGGGTCCAGACCACGTTGTTGACGATGTGGTGCAGCCCCAGCGGGAGCAGTGCGCGGTTGAGCATGCCGTAGATCCCGGCGCCCACGATGCTGTGGGCGCCGAGCCAGTTGCCGAACAGGCCCACCAGGTTGCCGATGAGCGGCCAGACGAACCCGAAGCACACCCCGATGACCATGCCCGCGAAGGCGGTGATGATCGGGACCAGGCGGCGTCCGCTGAAGAAGGCCAGCCAGGTCGGCAGCTTGGTCCGGTAGAACCGCTGCCACAGCAGCGCGGAGACCAAGCCCATGACGACGCCGCCGAGCACCCGGGTCGGGTTCTGAGAGCCGAGGTTGATCACCACGTCGGGGACGGTGGGGTGGGCGGGGTTGAAGAGCTCCTTGGAGATCGTCTTCTTCAGTTCCGGATCGAACAGGTCGAAGAACATGGTCATGCTGACCGCGTGGAAGACCAGGTATCCCACGAGCGCGGCGAGCGCGGTCGAGCCGTCGGCCTTGCGGGCGAACCCGATCGCCACCCCGACCGCGAACAGCACCGGCAGGTTGTCGAAGAGGGTGCCGCCCGCGGTGCCCAGGACGTGGGCGACGTCGTCGAGCAGGGCGTTGTCCGTGCGGCCGACGAGGTCGTCGTGCCCGAGCCGCTGCAGCAGGCCCGCGGCGGGCAGGACGGCGATCGGCAGCATGAGGGAACGTCCCAGACGCTGGAGCACGCCCATTACGGCGGACCCGGTCGAGGGTGCGGCGGGAACGGCCGCATCCGTCGAGGGGGAACTCATCGGACTTTCCTCCAGGGGGTGGGGAAGGGAGGAGGTCAGGTACGGCGCGCCGGTGTCTCCAGGATCGTACGGAGCTGGTAGCGGTCGGCCCGGTAGGTGGAGACTCCGAGTTCGGCGCAGATGCCCCCGGCGAACGAGCGGCGCTGGAGCAGCAGCACAGCCCCGCCGCGCGGCAACTTGAGGAGGTCGGCATCGCCGGGGTCGGCGATTCCGCCGTCTATGGTCAGCTCGCCCGCGTCGAGGATCAGCCCGTAGCGGCTCTCGAGCAGGGCGTAGAGGGAACGGCCCGTCAGGTCGTGGGTGTCGAGGTCAGGTGCGAGGGACACCGGGATGTGGGCTCGCTCGATGCACATGGGTTCGTCGGCCGCGGTGCGCAGCCGTTCGATGAAGTGGACCTCGTCTCCCGGCTGGATGCCGAGCTCCCTGGCGAGGTGCGCGCTGGCCCTGACCACCCGGCGGTCCAGATCGCGCGAGCCGGGCTCCATGCCGCGGGCACGCATCTCGTCGCTGAAGGAGGTCAGCCGGAGAGCCATTTCGATCTTGGGGCGGGCCACGAAGGTGCCCTTGCCCGCGACGCGCTGCAGCCTGCCCTCTGAGACCAGGTGGTCGACCGCCTGCCGTACCGTCATGCGGGACAGTTCGAAGCGCTGGCAGAGCTCGCGCTCGGACGGGATCGCCGCGCCGATCGCCAGCTCGTTGCTCTCGATGAGGTCGAGCAGGATCTCCCGAAGCTGAAAATACTTGGGCACGGGACTGTCCGGATCGATCTGGGCCACGGGATCCTCCCCTCTCGATCTGGGATGTACTGATGAGTTATGGTTCGTACTGGTCTAGTCCGGACTAGACCACAGGCCGGAAAAGGGTGTCAATGTACGGACCGGCGACGGATCGATAACGGCCCGATCTCGTCAGTCCGAACGAAGGATGAGCGATGACGACCAAGATGCGCAGCGAGATCGCTGAGCAGCCCGCTGCGTTGCGAGCCACGCTGGACGCCCTCCTCCCCAGGGTCGGGGAGGTGGAACAACTCGCGGGGCAGACTCGCCAGCTGCTGTTCATCGCCCGCGGTACCTCCGACAATGCCGCAGTCTACGGCCGTTATCTCGCTGAGGCACACACGGGCCGTCTGTCCACGCTGGCCGCGCCCTCGATCGCCACCACCTACAAGCGCAAGGTGGACCTCGACGGGGTGCTGGCCGTCGCGCTCTCCCAGTCCGGCAGGACCGAGGAGATCGTCGAGACCCTCTCCTGGGCGAAGGCCTGCGGAGCCAGGACCGTCGCCATCACCAACGGCGGCGAGCAGAGCCCCCTCGCCCAGGCCGCCGACCTGGCCCTGTGCACCCTCGCAGGTGAGGAGAAGGCCGTCCCGGCGACCAAGACCTACACCACCCAGCTCGCCGCGCTCGCCGTGCTTGGCCTGGGCCTCGGCGCCGACGTCAACCCCGCGGACCTGCAGCGGGTGCCGGACGCCGTGGAGAAGTTGATCGCCGAGCCCGGCGACCTCGAGGCGATCGTCGAGGGCCTGGCAGACAAGCCCGGCGTCGTGGTCTCCGGCCGTGGCCTGGCCTTCTCCACCGCGCTTGAGTTGGCGCTCAAGCTCAAGGAGGCCTGCTACCTGCACGCCATGGGCCTGTCGTACGCGGACCTGCTGCACGGCCCGATCGCGGTGGTCGACGAGGACACCCCCGCCATCCTGGTCGCGGCGGGTGAGGGCCCGACTCTGGCCGGGACGATCGCGCTCGCCGAGCGGGTCACCGGCGCGGGCGCCTCCGCCTTCACCGTCGGCGGTGGCACCGCGCTCGCCGCGGCTTCGACCGCCGCGCTCAACGGTCCCGACCTTCCCGAATGGGTCGCCCCGCTCGCCCTCATCGTCCCGGGACAGCTGCTGACCGAGGCCCTCGCGCGCAGGCTCGGCATCGATCCGGACGCCCCCCGAGGTCTCAACAAGGTGACCCAGACCGACTGATCCTCTCGTGTCGTTTAGCCTGGTCAAAGACCGATGACGACTGGAGGACGACATGGCGGCTGACGCCGACGCGATCATCGCGGGACTCGGTGGCGCGGAGAACATCATTGAGATCGAACCGTGCATCACCCGGCTCCGCACCGAGGTGCGTGATGCCTCCAAGGTCGATCAGGCGGCCCTGCGGGCGGCCGGCGCGCACGGAGTGATGGCCGCGGGCAACATCGTCCAGGTGGTCGTGGGGCCCGAAGCGGACACGATCGCCAGCGACATCGAGGACATCATCGGCTGAGGAGCGCCGGGTCGTCCTCGCCCCGCGGGGCGAGGAAGCCGAGGGGGTGTGATGACCACAGTTCTGGCCCCGGTTCCGGGAGCAGCTGTAGGCCTCTGGGCCGTTCCCGACCCGGTGTTCTCCCAGGGCCTCGTCGGGCCGGGACTGGCGATCGAACCGCTGAGGGGGCCGGGCCAGGCGGTCGCGCCCATCGCCGGTAAGATCGTCAAGCTGCACCCGCACGCCTTCGTCGTCGTCGGCGACGACGGCCGGGGGGTCCTGGTCCATCTGGGCATCGACACCGTCCAGCTCAAGGGCGAGGGTTTCGAACTGCTCGCGGTGGAGGGAGACCTGGTGGACGCGGGGCAGCCCGTGGTCGCCTGGAACCCGGCCCAGGTCGAGGCGGGCGGGCGCTGCCCCGTCTGCCCGGTCGTGGCGCTTGACGCGGTCGAAGAAGCCGTCACCAGGATCGCCGAGGGTCCGGTGAACGCGGGAGACGAGCTCTTCCGGTGGACATGAGCCCTTCGCGAGGCATACGGCCCGCGAAGGCGGAGACGATCTTTAGGCGGGGGCGATCATGGACGCTGCGCTGTTCGACCTGGACGGCACGCTCATCAACACCGAGCGCCGAAGCCAGGCCATGTGGGCCATGCTGCTCGACAGGCACGGGGTGAGCCACGACGACGGCGTGCTCCGCGGGTTCATCGGGCGGCGGGGGCGCGACGTCCTGGCCGAGCGGGCCGGTCTCTTTCCCGGCGCGCGGATCGACGACCTCATCGCGGAGCTCCTCTCCTTCCACGATCACCCGGGCCTGCCCGACGTCACGCCGGTGCCGGGCGCCGCGGACCTGGTGCGCAGGGTCGCCGAGTACGGCGCGCGGGTCGCCGTCGTCACCTCCGCCTCCCGGGACGTGGCGGAGAAGCGGCTCGCCGAGGTGGGGGTGAGCGACCTCGTGCTGACCGTCGTGTCAGCCCAGGACGTCACCGTCGGTAAGCCGGATCCCGAGGGTTTCCTGCTGGCCGCGGCGCGGCTGGCGGTCGATCCCTTACGGTGCGTCGCCTTCGAGGATTCGATCGCCGGGATTGCGGCTGCCAAGGCGGCGGGTATGACATGCGTGGGCATAGCGACGACCCACGCGGGCGCGGAGCTGGCCGAGGCGGACCTCGTGGTCACCGACCTGACGACGGTCGACTGGCCTCCATCCACCATACGATGAGCCGGGCGGTCTAGACCGCACGGCCGACTCTTGCAGGAGGAGCACGTGGCCCAGCGCCAAGTCACCGTTGAGTCCGAGGTCGGCCTGCACGCCCGCCCCGCCGCGACGTTCGTGCAGACCGCGGCCAGGGCATCACTGGACGTCACCGTCGCCAAAGGGGGCGGTGAGCCGGTGAACGCCAAGAGCATCCTCGCGGTCCTGTCCCTGGACGTCCGGCAGGGAGACACCGTGATGATCAAAGCGGAGGGCGAGGGGGCCGACGAGCTGCTGGACGAGCTTGCACTCATCGCATCGGCCCCATGAACACGCTCGCGGGGGTCGGCGTGAGTCCGGGCGTCGGGTTCGGGCCCGGATACGTCTTCTCCCGCGACGTCCCCGCGCCGGATCCCGGCGCCCGTCACGGTGGGGACGCCGAGGCGGAGCGGGCCAGGGCCACGTCCGCACTGGAGTGGGTGGCCGCCGACCTGGAGGAACGGGGGGCCAGGGCGGGCGGCCAGGCACAGGAGATCCTCAAGGCCCAGGCGCTGATGGCGCGCGACCCCGGGCTCGCCGTCGGGGTCGCCACGCTGATCGACGCGGGCGCGACCGCCGCCCTCGCGGTCTACGAGGGATTCGGCGGATACCGCGAGATGCTCGTCGGAGCCGGGGGATATCTCGGGGAGCGCGCCGCCGATCTGGACGACGTGCGGGACAGGGTCGTCGTGGTGCTGGAGGGGCTGCCCGCGCCGGGCCTGCCGGAGAAGGGGGCGCAGCCGTACGTCCTCATCGCCCGTGACCTGGCGCCCGCCGACACGGCGGCGCTGTCCAGGGACGTGGTCGCCGCGTTCGTCACCGAGCAGGGCGGCCCGACCAGCCACACCGCGATCCTCGCCCGCGCGATGGGCGTTCCCGCCGTCGTGGCCTGCCAGGGAGCGGCCTCGATCGCCGCGGGGACCCAGGTGCTGGTCGACGGCTTCTCCGGTCTCGTACGGCTCGCGCCCTCCGACGAGGAGGTGACCACGGTGACGAGGGCCGCCGCCGCCAGGCAGTCCGTGCTCGCGGCGGCCACGGGGCCGGGAGCGACCTCGGACGGGCACGTCGTGCCGCTGCTGGCCAACGTCGGCGGGCCGCGCGACGTGGAGGGCGCGCTGCGGAACGGGGCCGAGGGCGTCGGGCTCTACCGCACCGAGTTCCTCTTTCTCGACAGGACGCAGGCGCCCACGGAGGAGGAGCAGGTCGCCGCGTACCTGGCGGTGCTCAACGCCTTTCCCGGCAGCCGGGTGGTCGTGCGGACACTCGACGCGGGAGCGGACAAGCCGCTGGCCTTCCTGCCGCCGCCGGGCGCGGAACCCAACCCCGCGCTCGGACAGCGCGGACTGCGGCTTTTCCAAAAGCATCCAGAGATCATGAACACCCAGCTTCGGGCGCTGGCCAGGGCCGCGTCCCAGTCGTCGGCCAGGCTCCAGGTGATGGCCCCGATGGTGGCCACCAGACAAGAGGCCGCCTGGTACGTGGCGGCCTGCAGGGAGGCCGGGATCCCCTCGGCCGGAGTGATGATCGAGATCCCGTCGGCCGCCCTGCGGGCCTCCGACCTGGCGGCCGAGGCCGACTTCTTCTCGATCGGGACCAACGACCTGGCCCAGTACGCCCTGGCGGCCGACCGGGAGGTCGGCGGGCTCACCACGCTGCACGACCCCTGGCAGCCCGCGCTGCTCGAGCTCGTCCTCATGGCCGCGAACGGCGCCGCCGAGCAGGGCAAGCAGTGCGGGGTCTGCGGGGAGGCGGCCGGGGATCCGGTCCTGGCCTGCGTGCTGGTCGGAATCGGCGTCACCTCGTTGTCGATGGCGCCTGCCGCGCTGCCCGCCGTACGGGCCGCGCTGTCGCTGCACACCCAGGAGCAGTGCATGCTGGCCGCGCAGGCGGCGCTGGCCACCACCTCCCCGAGGGAGGCGCGCGGCGCGGCCCGCGCCCATCTGCCAGGGCTGGCCGGGTTGGCCCTCTGAGAGGCCGGCCCGCGGAGGGGGTCCGGCCCCGCGCGCGGGGAGGTTCGGCTCTCCGGGAGAACGGCGAGGTGGGAGGGGCGCGGCGTGTCGGGTCTTCGGCGCGGATAGCGTGGAGCCCATGGTTCGGTGTATTCGCATGACGGGTCTCGCAGTGATCGCGACGATGGTGGCCGGGTGTGCCGCCACGGGGGCGTCCGCGCCCGTCAGGCCCGCGGGCCAGGCGGGCCTTGCGGACCAGGCGGCGGATGGCGTGGCTCCTTCGACCTCCGCGGCTCCTTCGACCTCCGCAGCTCCCGGCACGCCCGCGGCCCAGGCATCCTCGTCCCCCGCCGCTTCCGGGGTCGAGGCCGTCCTGGCGAAGATGAGCGTTGAGGAGAAGGTCGGGCAGCTCTTCATGCCGGTCCTGTACGGCCCCGCGGCGGACACGCCCTCGGCGGAGAACCGGGCGCGCTACGGCGTCGACACCTCCGCGAAGATGATCGCGAAGTACCGGCCAGGAGGCGTGATCCTGTTTCCTTGGGCGAACAACGTCAAGAGCGTCCGGCAGGTCGTCGCGCTCACCAACGGGCTGCAGGAGGCGTCCCCGAGGGTTCCGCTGCTCATCGGCGCCGACCAGGAGAACGGCCGGGTCTCGCGCCTCGCGCCGCTGGTCACCGACATGCCGGGAGCGTCGGTGATCGGCTCGACCGGCGATCCGTCGCTGGCACGCAGGGCCGCGAAGGTGACGGGGACCGAGCTGAAGGCGCTGGGCGTCAACCTCGACTTCTCCCCGGTCGCCGACGTGAACATCAACCCGAACAACCCGGTGATCGGCCCCCGCGCCTACGGTTCCGACCCCCGCAAGGTCGCGCCGATGGTCGCCGCCGCCGTTCAGGGCTTCCACGACGCGGGCATCGCCTCGACGGCCAAGCACTTCCCCGGTCACGGTGACACCAACGTGGACAGCCACACCGGGCTGCCGGTGATCCAGCACTCCCTGTCCCAGTGGGAGAAGCTGGACGCCCCGCCGTTCGCCGCCGCCATCGGCAAGGACATCGACGCGATCATGAGCGCCCATGTGGTCATGCCCAAGCTCGACCCGTCCGGCGACCCGGCGACCCTGTCCAAGCCGATCCTGACCGGCCTGCTGCGTGAGAAGCTCGGCTTCGACGGGGTCGTCTCGACCGACGCGCTGGACATGGCCGGGGTGCGCAAGAAGTACGGCGACGGCCAGGTCGCGGTCCGGGCCATCCAGGCGGGGGCCGACATGCTGCTGATGCCGCCGAACTACTCCAAGGCGTACGAGGCGCTGCTGGGTGCGGTGCGGTCGGGGAAGATCTCCACCGCGCGGCTCGACCAGTCGGTACGGCGGATGCTGAAGCTGAAGGCCGCGAGGGGTCTGCTGGTGAAGGCGCCGGTCGCCGACCCCGACGAGGCGGAGCGGGTGTTGCGCTCGGCCGAGCACCGCAAGGTCGCCCAGCTCATCAACAGCCGGGCCCGCTGACCGAGAGCGGGCCGTGCCGGGGGCCGAAGACGGTTGTGGGCAGACCACGGGGCAGGCCATGGACAGACCACGGGGCAGGGCTCGGGTGCCGTCGGGTGCCGGGACGCGGCGCGGCGCGGGCGGTGCGCCGGGCGCGGGATTTCAGGCGGGCAGGAGACCACCACGCCGGATCATCGCAAGGGCGAGGGCCTGGACGATGCGCATGACGAGTGCTTCGAGCAGGAGAGCCGCGGCCTTGGCGACGACTGAGGCCAGGAATCCGGACATAAGAACCTCGAATCAATAAATCGCTCTTATGGTGATGATTCCTGACAAAACGACGTAAGGCAATACCTTAAGGTTGCCGTTCAGTGAACAGGTGGTGACGTGTCGCGGCTTCCCCGCTCGACCGCCACCCCGATGAGGGTGGCGGCGACGGCGGTGCCGAGGGCGACACTCCATCCGACGGGCCCGAGCGGGCGGCAGCCGAAGAACCCGCAGACACCGGGAAGGGAGACGCTCGCGCCCAGGACCGCAAGGGAGACCAGTACGGCCAGCGCGATCACCCGGTCCCGGCCTCCCGCGGCCAGGGTCTGGAACAGCTGCGCGGAGACCAGGGCGACCAGGCCGATCGTGTTCGCCCGTCCTCGGGTCCCGGTCATCCGGCCGACCGTCCAGGCGGCGTAGGCGGCCGCCGCCGTCGTGACGGCGCGCACGTAGATGTCGCGGGTCAGCGAGGCGCCGAGGGAGGCCTCAGGCCCCTCGGCGAGCAGCTTCTGCGGACTGGTCGCCGCCGGGGGCCTGGCGGCGACCGTCATCGCGGGCAGCATGTCGGTCAGCAGATTGACCAGCAGCAACTGGCGGGCGTTCAGCACGTTCCTGCCGGTGAGGAGGCTCGAACCGACCGCGAAGACGACCTCGCCGACATTGCCGCCGAGCAGGATGCCCAGGGCGTCGCGGACCGAGCTCCACATGGCCCTGCCCTCGGTGATCGCGTCGACGATCGTCTCGATGCGGTCGTCGGTCACCACGACGTCGGCGGCGGCTCTGGCCGCCGGGGTGGCCCGGGAGCCCAGGGCGATCCCCACGTCCGCGGCGCGGATGGCGGGGGCGTCGTTCGCCCCGTCCCCGGTCACCGCGACGACCTTGCCCGAGCGGCGCAGGCAGCCGACGATCCTGACCTTGTGGGCGGGGGTTGTCCTGGCGAAGACCGCCACATGGGGCAGCGCCTCCGTCAGGGCCTCGTCGTCGAGCTCGTCCAGCTCGGGACCGGTCATGACCCGCCCGTCCTCCAGCACGTCGAGCTCGGCGGCGATCGCCTCCGCGGTGCTCGGATGATCACCAGTGATCATGACGACCCGGACGCCCGCCAGCGCGAGGCGCCGGACGCTCTCGGCCGCCGTCGGCCTGGCGGGGTCGGCCAGGCAGAGGAATCCCAGGAAGGTCAGGCCCTCGACGCGGGACTCGACGAGGTCACGGCGGTCCGACGCGGGACGCTCCGCGACCGCGAGCACTCGGTATCCCTGCAGGGCGAGCCTGTCGACCTCCTTTTCGAGCCCCCTTCTCGCGGACTCGGTGAGCGGGACCGTGTCCCGGTCGCGGAGCAGGCTCACGCAGCCGGTGAGCACGGCCTCGGGAGCGCCCTTGACGCTCAGCAGGTGTCCCGCGGACCCCAGGCCGAGCACGGCGTGGTAGCCGCGGCCCGGCTCGAAGGGAAGCTCGTCGATCCGCTTCCAGACGCCGAGTCCCTCCTCCGGCGTCACCCCGAGCCGCCGGGCCCCCTCGACCACGGCGTGGTCCGTGGGATGGGGAATGGGCCGCCCGCCGTCGTGCCGGGGGCTCGCGCGCAGTCCCGCGGCCACGATCCGCTCCAGCTGGGGAGTCAGCGCCTCGGCGGGGCGTTCCGTGCGCCCGTCGGAGACGCACCGCAGGCTGATGCGCCCCTCGGTCAGCGTCCCCGTCTTGTCGAAGCAGAGCACGTTCACCCGGCCGAGGGCCTCGATCGTCGAGGGGTTGGGCACCAGGGTCTCCCGGGTCGACAACCGCCTGGCGGCGGCCAGCTCGGCGGCCGAGGCGACAAAGGGGAGCCCCTCGGGCACCGAGGCGACGGCGAGGCTCACCGCGGGGGCGAGCGCCTGCGAAAGCGACCTTCCCCGCAGCAGGTCCGCGACCAGCAGGACCAGGCCGGAGCCGATCGCCACCGGCAGGATCCGCCGGCTCAGCGCGCGCAGCCTGAGCTGCACCCCGCTCGGCGGGCGCTCCTCGACGGACAGCCTGGCGGTCCTGGCCGCCTCCGTCTCCTCGCCCGCCGCCACGACAACGGCGAGCCCGTGTCCCGCGGCGACCGTCGTGCCCTGGTAGACCATCGAGCTCCGGTCCGCGACGGCGGAGGCGCCGACCGGCGTCGGCGCCTTCGTGACCAGCAGGGACTCACCGGTCAGCCCCGCCTCGTCGATCTCGAGGCCGACGGCGGTGAGTATCCGGCAGTCGGCGGGCACGGTGTCGCCCGCCCGCAGCTCGATGACGTCGCCAGGGGCGAGTTCGTCCGCGGTGACCGGCTCGCGGGAACCACCGGATGGACCTGGGCGGCGAAGCCGTACGCGGTCCGCGACGGTCTCGGTCAGCTCGTGCAGCGCGCGGTTGGCCGTGAACCGCTGGCCTCCGCCGATGAGCGCGTCGACGACCATGACGGCCGCGATCAGCACCCCGTCGAAGACCGATCCGACCACGGCGGAGACGCCCGCCCCGGCCGCCAGCACCGGGGTCAGCGGGTTGGCCAGCTCCTCGACGGACGCGCGGAGCAGCGAGTCGCTGCCGCCCGGTGTTCCCGGTGGTGGCTGAGGCCTGCGCCGTACGGCCTCGGCTCTGGTGATCCCGTTCAGCGAGGAGTCGAGCCTGGCCAGGACGTCCTCGATCGGCATGGCGTGCCAGGGGGTGGGGTCGGCCCGACCCGTGGGCGTCCCGCGCCCGGCCTCGAGGGCCGTCCACTCGCCGATGGCCATCGCGGCCAGCGCCGTCCCGTCGCTCATCAGATGGGCTCTGCGCACCGAGGAGGCCCTGGGGCCCGTGACCGCCAGCGCGGCTCCCGCCGCGGCTGCCGCGACGCCGAGCCGTACGCACCGCTCGCTCGCCCTCCTTGCGGGCGCCAGGTAGCTCAGCAGCAGGTGGGCCGCGTCGAGGTCACCGAGCACGTCCGCCTCCCACGGCACGCTGTCCGGGCCGCCCAGCACGCCGAAGCCCAGGTCGGCCTGGGCCATCGCGGACGTGGAGCGCCCGGAGACCAGTGCCACCCCGTGGCCGTCCGCCTGGAGCGCGCGGATCCGCGAGGTGAGCCGGTGGCCGCCTGACACGGTTTTCAGCCGGCGGCCCTCGGGCGCGCCCCTGCCCGTGGCGAGCCGCCTGCCCACCCCTCGGGCGTCGCCGGCCAGCATCACGGTGCATGTGCCTGCCGCCGCGGCGACGAGCGCGTCCGCCTGGGGGTGGACCTCCGGTGCCAGACCGGCGAGGGCGATCAGGACGCCCTGTCTCGTCACGCGGACCGGCCGCAGGCCGAGCGTCCTCCACTCGGGTGCCTCCGCCGGGATGAGCCTGGCCAGCTCGGCCGTCCCGGCCTGTGGCTCCGCTGCCCACAGACCGTGCCGCCCGCGCGCGCCGGGGTCGGTGACGTCGATCAGGACGTGGAGCAGCGCGTGTAGTTCGTCGAGGTCCACGCCCTCGGCCAGGGGAACGACCCGGTCGATCGTCCACGAGCCGGTGCCGAGCAGGGCCGCGTCGAGGACAACCGTGTCCACGCCGTCCATGCGGCGCAGCGCCTCGCTGTTGAGGACGACCGTGCCACGCCTGGCCAGTGTGCGTCCGACCGCGCTGGCGAACGTCTCACGGCCGGCCTTCGCGGCCTTGGGCGTCGCCGAGATCATCATGGCGAGCGCTCGCCTGCGGCTGTCGCTGACGACGCGGGTCAGCACGGAGGCCCCGAGCGCGGCCGGGCTCGCGATGCGCTCGAACCGCTCGACAGGACTCCGGGTCAGAGGGGCGGGGCGCGGTCTCCTGGACGTGCGGGTGTGCCGATACGCCCCCTCCCTGGAGGCCAGGTCCTGCGCGTGCAGCTCCCAGGCGCGCCGTGCCTCGTGCGCCTCCACGTAGCGTTCCGCGGCGGCGATCGACTGGACCAGCAGCGCCAGCGGACGCAGCGCGAGCGTGTTGGTGACCACGTTCGCCGCCGTGAACAGGGTGGAGGCGGTCTGGTGACCGAAGCGGCGTTCCAGCTCGGCACGGATCGCCGGGGTCGATTCGGTCAGGTGCAACAGGGCGGGGACGACAGGGGAGAGGGGCGGGACGTGGGCGGCGCGCCCGGCGAACGCCAGACCGGCTCCGAGGAGGCTCACGCCGAGCCGGATACCCGCGCGGGTGTGCTGCTCGACCACCCTGGACATCGACGGCCCCGGTCCCAGCTCCTCGAGCGGCCCGGGTTCCTCGGGCTCGCCCGCCTCCTCCGCCTCCTCTGCCTCCCCGCCGTCGAGCTCCTCGACGATCGACAGCAGCTTCTCCAGGTCGACGACGTCACAGTCGCCTCCGACGAAGATGACACCGAGGGCACCGTTGACCTCGGCCCGTTCGACTCCGTCCAGCACGAGAAGCAGGGCTTCGAGACGTCGTGCCAGCCGTTCGGTGCCGGGGCCGCCGATCGAGCGCAGGTCGACATGGAATCCGCCGGAGGTCGCCCTTATCGCACGAGGGTGCGGCAACGCGTCCCGGACGGCGCCCGGCACGAGGCCCCACAGCGTTTCGGTGGAAAGCGTGAGCACACGCGACAGCAACATCCGGCCCTCCAGCAGACGGGCCGCACGGCCCTGACGGCCGCGACGGCATGTGGCCCGTCTCCTGGCCGCTCAGGCCGTGGCGGCCGGTTCTCAGGTCACGACGGCCCGCCCCCGGGCCGGTCAGATCATGGGTGCGCGTTCCGGCCGGTCGTGTCACTGCGCCGGCCGGGTGACGGGCGTCTGCTCCGGCCGGTCGTGTCATCGCGCGGCCCGGGTCACGCGGCCTTCGCGCGGACGCTCCTCGTCGAGGCGGGTCCTGGGCGACGGTTCCTTCCCCGGGCACGCTGGGCGATCATCGTGCCGACTCCGATGGCGGCGGCGACCGGCCACTCAATTAGCCCCACGACCGCGAGCGCGCCGAGTCCCCCGTAGTAGACCATGCGCTCGGGCGGCGGCAGCAACGACCTGGCCGCGTCGACGGCATGGCCCGCCTCCTGCCGGCTGACGTGCGGCAGATGGAGATGGGGAGCGTGGAGCCGTACGGTCATCATGGGCAGGTTCAGTGTGAGCGAGCGCTCGTCGTGCCCGTCGTGCCCGTGCCGTGCGGGCTGCTGCTCCGGGGCCGTGCGCGTGGTGACCGGAGGCGAGGCGGAGGCCTGCCCGGCGGTCTTCTGCGCGGCGTTCCTCCGCTGCGCGGTGGTCGTCCGCTGTGCCGTGGCCTTCTTCGCCGCGGTGGCCGTCCCCGTGGCCGATTTGGCCCCGGTCCGGGTGGCGGTCGCCCCCGTGGCGGCCTTGGTCCTGGTCCGGGCGGTGGTCGTCCCCGTGGCGGTCTTGGTTCTGCTTCGTGTGGCGGTCGTTCCGGTGGCCGACTTGGCCCTGGTCCGTGCCGTGGCCGGTCCTGTGGCCGCCTTCGTTCTGGTCCGGGTGGCGGTTGTCCCGGTGGCGGCCTTGGTCCTGGCCTGGCCGGTGGTCCCCGTGGCCGCTCCGGTCCGTGTCGTGGTCCGCGTCCTGCCCGTCTGCGTCGCGGCCTTTTCCGTGGTGGTCCGCGCCCTGCTTGTCCGCGGTGTGGCCTTTGTCGTGGCCTTCTCCGCGGCGGTCGTCCCGGTCGTCTTGGTTCTGCTCCGGGCGGCGGTCGTTCCGGTGGCCGACTTGGCCCTGGTCCGTGCCGTGGCCGGTCCCGTGGCCGCCTTGGTTCTGGTCCGGGTGGCGGTCGTCCCCGCGGTCGCTCCGGCACCGGATCGCGTGGCGCCCGTGCCCGAGGTGGTCCCCGCTCTGGCCCGTGCCGTGCTTGTGCCCGCAGGTTTCCGCTCGGCGGGCGTGGCGGGCTTCGAGGTCGTACGGCTGCGCGCTCCGCGAGCCGTCTCGCTTACCGTCATGGCCCCTCCTCACAGGAGTCGAGGAATCGGTTCAAGTGGTGCACGCAAGCGACGAAACCCCTCTCACGTGCGGTTGTCTGGCTTTGGGGCCATTTTTATAGCCTTCCTCCAACCGTCTTGCCGAAACGCACTCCTGTCTACAAATCGGACATAAAGCTAGAAGTGGATGTCTGTGCTCGCGCGGGGTGTCGCCGGAACGGAGCTGTCGGGAGCCACAGGAACGGGGCCGTCAGGAGAGGTAGGGCTTGAGCTCCCGGCGGGCCACGGTGCGGATGTGCACCTCGTCCGGGCCGTCGAAGATGCGCATCGCGCGGGCCTGGGCGTACATGGCGGCGAGCGGGACGTCGTCGGAGACGCCCATGCCGCCGTGGATCTGGATGGCGCGGTCGATCACCTCACAGGCCATCCTGGGGGCGACGACCTTGATGGCGGAGATCTCGGCCGCGGCGGCTCTGGCGCCGACCGTGTCGATCAGCCAGGCGGCCTTCAGGGTGAGCAGCCTGGCCTGCTCGATGGCCAGCCGCGACTCGGCGATCTGCTGCTGCACGACGCCCTGCTGGGCGAGGGTCTGGCCGAAGGCCACGCGGTTGGCGGCGCGGGCGCACATCAGCTCCAGGGCGCGCTCCGCCATGCCGACGGCACGCATGCAGTGGTGGATGCGGCCGGGACCGAGGCGGGCCTGGGCGATGCGGAAGCCGTCGCCCTCCTCACCGATCAGGTTCGCCGCGGGCACCCGGACGTCGGTGAAGACGATCTCGGAGTGACCGTGCTGCTCCTGGTAGCCGAACACCGGCAGGTGGCGGACGACCTCGATGCCGGGGGTGCCCATCGGGACCAGGATCATCGACTGCCGACGGTGTGCGGGCGCCTCGGGATCGGTCTTGCCCATCACGATCATGATCTCGCAGCGCGGGTCCGCCGCGCCGCTGATGAACCACTTGCGACCGTTGATCACGTATTCGGCGCCGTCGCGGGTGATGGAGGTCTCGATGTTCGTCGCGTCACTGGAGGCGACCGCGGGCTCGGTCATCGCGAACGCCGAGCGGATCTCGCCTGCGAGCAGCGGATCGAGCCAGCGGGCCCGCTGCTGCGGCGAGCCGAACATGTGCAGCAGTTCCATGTTCCCCGTGTCCGGGGCGGCGCAGTTCAGCGCCTCGGGGGCGAGGTCGGGGGAGCGGCCGGTGACCTCGGCGAGGCTGGCGTAGTCGAGTACCGACATTCCCGACTCATCAGGCAGGAACAGGTTCCACAGACCGCGTGAGCGGGCCTCGGCCTTGAGGTCCTCGACGACCGGGGGCAGGCCGTGGTCGGCGTGCCCCCTGGCGAGCCGCCAGCCGTGGTAGACCGGCTCGGCCGGGTATACATGCGACACCATGAAATCGGTCAGGTTGGCGAGGTATTCCTCCGCCTTGGTGCTGAGCGCGAAGTCCATGGCCGCCAGTTTCGCACCACCCCCCGCCGGGCTTCCTCACAGGGCACACCTAACCTGGAACGGGTTTCACGAAGGAGGGCGGATGCTCAAGGGCGTGCTGATCGACTGGGCCGGGGTGCTCACCACGGGCATGACCGAGGCGATCGCGGAGTGGATCGTCGCGGACCGTATCGACGGCGTCCATTACCGCGAGGTGATGCGCGAGCTCATCGCGCACGCCTACTCCGGTTCTGAGGATGGGGAGAACGCCATCCACGCGCTGGAACGCGGCGAGATCTCCGGGCTGGACTTCGAACGGGATCTGGCCGCCAGGCTGATCACGCTCGATGGTGTGCCGCCGGTCGCGGAGGGGCTGCTGACCAGGATGTTCGCCGGGTTCCGGCGGGTCGAACCGATGTACGGAATGCTCCGCGAGGCTCGTGCCGCCGGGCTGCGGACCTGTCTGCTGTCCAACTCGTGGGCCAACGAGTATCCCCGTGAGGGCTGGGAGGAGTTCTTCGACGCGGTGGTGATCTCGGGGGAGGTCGGCATGCGCAAGCCGGAGTCGAGGATCTTCGAGCACGCGCTCGGCAGGGTGGGGCTCACGGGACCCGAGTGCGTGTTCGTCGACGACATCGAGGCCAACATCACGGCCGCCCGCGCCCTGGGCATCGTCGGCATCCACCACCGGGATCCCGAGCCGACCATCACCGAGCTGGAGAGGCTTTTCGGCACGCCGCTGCGCTGACGTCCGCGTCGTGTTGCGATCGGGCCGTGCCGTACCTCGCGACCGGGGTGCCCGGGCTGGCACACTCGATGGGTGATCGGCGCCGAACCGGCGCCGATGTCGGAGAGATAGATCGAGGCATCGATGCGCGTCTACCTGCCGTGCACGCTTCCGGCGCTGGCCCGCGTGGCCACCGTGGGGGAGCTCGGCCCGGCCCCGCTGACCGGCTACGCGGTGACCCCCGCGTTGATCGAGTGGTACGTCTCGGGTGACACCGAGGAACTGGAGTACGTCGCCCTGACCGAGGCGGCGAGAGCCTCCCTGAGGATGCTGGCCGAGGACAGGGCCGACGGCATCGAGGCGCCCCCGCGCCGGGTGGTGATCGCCGCCGATGTGCCGGACGACGAGGTGAACGGCGGAGCCGACCTGGAGGAGCGGGCCCGGGTACGGCTGGCCGTCCCGGTCCCGCTCAGCAAGATCGCCGCGGTCCACGTGGACGACGAGTCCGCGACCGCCGACGTGGAGGCCGCCCTCGCCGCGCTGCCCGCCGCCGACCGGGGTGACGACGACGCCCGCTTCACCGTGGACGGAGCCGAGGCCAACGACCTGCTGTGGTACGCCACCCAGGAGATCCCCGACCTGGTCACCTGATGGGGGAAATGTCCGTTTCGATGGGGTGAACGGTCGGTTCGGTGGATTGAACAGTCAGAGAAGCCTGAGGCCGGAGCCCTCTCAGGCGCTCACACCGTGAGAGGGCTGGCTACGCTTGAGGGCGATATGAAGCACATTGTTTGGGACTGGAACGGCACGCTCTTCCACGACATCGACGCAGTGGTCGGCGCCACGAACCGCGTCTTCGAGCCGCACGGGCTCGCCGCCTACGACGCGGACGGCTTCCGCGCGGTCTACACCCGCCCCATCTGGACGTTCTACGAGCGCATCCTCGGCAGGGCTCTCGACGACGGCGAGTGGGAGCGGCTGGACATCGCCTACCACGATCACTACCACCGGCTGATGACGGACTGCGGCCTCGCGGCCGACGCCCTGTCGACGCTGCGAGCCTGGGACGCCACGGGCGGCAGGCAGTCGCTGCTGTCCATGTGGGCGCACGACCGCCTCGTGCCCACGATCGCCGAGTTCGGCATCGACCATCACTTCGTCAGGGTCGACGGCCTGCGCAGCGCCGCGGGAGGACACAAGGCCGAATCGATGGTGTCCCACATCATGGCGCTGGGCGTGGACCCCGCCGACGTGCTCGTGATCGGCGACAGCCTCGACGACGCGCACGCCGCCCAGCACGTCGGGGCGCGAGCGGTCCTCTACACCGGGGGCATGACCGGCAGGGCCGACCTGCATGCCTTCGGCGTCCCGGTCGTCGACACCCTCGCCGACGCCATCGACCACGCCTAGTGGCGGCTACCGGCTCTGCTGTTCGGGCAGACTCGGTGCCTGGTAGCCGCTGGCGAGTGAGCACTCTCGTCGCCAGGACCTTGAGTCCTAGGGGCAGATCGTGCCCTCACCGGTTGGCCAGGGGTCTTGATCGCTGATGGGATGTCGTGTCCGCCGATCGCGCGGCTCCGCTGCTCGCCGTACCGGCGCTCCTGGACTCCCTCGATCCGTGCCGGGGGAGTCCGGCGCATGGCGTTCATGCGGTTAAGGATGGTTTCGCTATTGGTGACCATCAGCGGTCGGCGATGGCCGTAACCTAGGCGTCTACCCCCATCTCGGAGGCCACGATTAGCCGTCTCGTTCTCTGGAACGTCGATCTCACGCTGGTCGACGTGTCCATCGTCACCCGGGAGGCGTACGCCGACGCCTTCCGGCAGGTCACCGGACGGCCCCTGGTCAAGCTGACCCAGCACAACGGCCGCCCCGACTCCGAGATCGTCTTCGAGACCCTCGCCATCAACGGCATCGTCGCAGAGGACGCCCACCTGCCCCTCTTCCTCGACGCCTTGGCCGAGGCCTTCGCGTCCCGCCGTAAGCGCCTGGCCAAGGAAGGGCGGATGATGCCGGGTGCGGCCGAGGCGCTCAAGGCCGTGGGCAAGCTCGGCGGCACGGTCCAGTCGGTGCTCACCGGCACGATCAGGAGCAACGCCGTGCACAAGCTGGAGGCCTTCAAGCTGGACCGGTACGTCGACTTCGAGGTCGGCGGCTACGGCGAGGAGGTCTACCCCAAGGCCACCCTGCTCCAGGTCTCCCAGGGCAGGGCCAGGCAGAAGTACGGCACGGCCTTCGACGGCACCAACACCGTCCTGATCGGCGACTCGGCCAGGGACGTCCAGGCCGCCAAGATCGCCGGAGCCTCGATGATCGCCATCGCCTCGGGCCGCTCCCTCCCCGCCGAACTCCACGAGGCGGGCGCCGACGTCGTTCTCCCTGACCTGTCCAACCCGTCAGAGGTCGTCGCCGCCGTCGCCCGCTTCACCACCCCGGCCGGCGTCTCACCGGTCTGAGTCCTGCGGATTCGCCTGCGTCACGGCTTTGAGAATCCCCACAGGAGCCATTCCTGTGGGGATTCCGACAGCGAAGGCAGATGTGCTACGTCGACACGACGAACTTGTCGCCACCGGCTCTGCGGAGTTGATCCGAGGCGACTAGCTCATCCAACAGATCCTGAACTTCGCGAGCCGACGGAGACGTCTTGCCCGAGTTCTCCAGAAAAAACAACATGTCGTAAAGTGAAAAAACGTCGTCGCCGCTTTCATCGCCGTCGATGTGAACTTGGGCATCATCCGGAAACACGACCGTATAGCCAATGCCGTGCACGAAGTACTCAAGCCCGTTCGTGCATCGCCCCTGGCGTGGCCTGGAGCCGGCCAGCACGGCGTTGACAATCTCCGGTGCCCCGACCACGCCAAAAGTCTCCTCGATGGCCGCCTTGGCCTCCGCGAAGGAGGCCAAGGCGGCTTCGATTACATCTCTACCTTGGGTCGCCACTTGAAACCTAACGTAATTTGTGAGGGTTCAGCTTGTTGCCCATGTACTGCGAGGCGGATTCTAATACGTCGTCCATGTCCTTGAGCCTTTTTCAACCTGAAGCCGCAGGTCATGGAAGCGGTGCGGCGTGCGGCATCTGATCGACAAAGAAAGAAGCCCCTGGTAGAAGGGTTGTCGACCAAGATCAACCTATGCACCAGAGGCTTCGAGTTGCTGTT